>DAOUFU010000095.1:0-7266 GCA_034429275.1 Anaerolineae bacterium
TTCTGTCCATAAAACAGCAGGTCGCCCAGGGCGAACACTTCCTGCGGGTACGAATCGATCCACCAGTTGACCAGGTCGAAGTGATGGGTGGCTTTGTGCACCAGCAGCCCGCCCGAATTCTGCTTGTTGGCATGCCAGCGGCGGAAGTAATCGGCCCCATGGCGGGTATCCAGCATCCACGAGAAATCAACGCTGAGAGGGCGGCCAATCGTGCCTTTCATGACGATCTCGCGCAGTTGAGTATAGGCGGGCGCGTAGCGGTAGTTGAACGCCACCCGCAGTGAGCGGCCCGTGCGCTCGATGGCGTCGAAGATGGCCCGGACCTTTTCCGCGTCGATGGTCATCGGTTTTTCGGTGATCACGTCGCAGCCCAGTTCCATCGCCCGCACGATGTACAGGTGATGGGTGGCGTCGATGGTGGTTACAATGACAGTATCGGGATGGGTCTCGGCGATCATCGTTTCAAACTGATCGGCGTGGTAGGTGGGGCAGGTGGGCTGCCCGGCTTCGGCCAGGCGCGCGTTATACCAGTTCATGCGCGTCTGGTTGACGTCGCACAGCGCAACCAGGCTGCACGAGTCCCGGTAGGTCTCAGCGATGGCGCGAACGTACATGCCCGCGCGTGAACCGGTTCCTACAATAGCAAATTTGCGTTTCATACTCTCTTTCCTCAAAGGGTGTGGCGCGCCCGCCGGACTGGCTGGGGGCGCTTGCAGCGGTTTCTCGTGGCGGCGCTCAGTATAGCGCGCGCGTGCTCTGGCGCACAATCAAATCGGGCAGCACAATGTGCTGGTGCGGCTCCATCTCCGGGTTGCGGATGAGTTCCAGCAAGAACTGGAACGCCAGCCGGTTCTGCAGATCAAAATCAAAAGCCACCGTGGTGAGCGGCGGGTCCAAAAAACGCGCGTGCGGCGCGTCGTCGAAGCTGACGACCGACACATCGCCGGGGATGTGCAGCCCGTGCTGGCGCAGCGCGTGCAGCACGCCCAGTGCCATGTGGTCGTTGGCGACCACAACGGCGGTGAATGGCTCGCCGCTGCGCAGAATCTGGCACATGCCGTCATAGCCGGTCTGCATGGCGCTGGCGCGAGTGGTATAGTCGCCGTGTGCGCTGGGGCCAGGCTCCAGCCCGTGCTCGATCAAGGTCTTGCGCCAGGTTTCGTAGCGCCACCGGGCGTTGATGGCTTGCAGCGTGCCGGTCACCACGGCGATCTGGCGATGACCCAGCTCGATCAAGTGCTCGGTCGCCATCTGCGCGGCGCGAATCTGGTCGTATCCTACCCAGGTGATCCCCTTCGATTCCAGCACAAAATCGCGCCGCACCAGAGGAATGCCCCGGCACAGCCGCAGCAGCTCGGCATCGTCGATGCACAGCTTGGGCGCATACATAAAAATGCCATCCACCATACGCGCGGCAGCGATTTCGAGCGTGCGCCCCAGGGTTTCGGCAGTACACTCAGAATAGATCGCGGAATAGCCAATGTCGCCGGAGGCATCGAGCAGGCTGTGCCCGGCAGTGTGCATCAGGCCGGAAGACCCATCGCCGCGCGCAGGGCCGGGCAGCGGCACGTCAAACGGGAATTTGCCGTCCACCGTCAGCACCTGGATCAGTTGCGAGCGCTGGCGGGTGAGCATCTGGGCGGCCAGGTTGCGCTCGTAGCCCAGGGCATCCATAGCCCGCAGGACACGCCCGCGCGTCTCCGGCGCGACTCTGGGGTGAGCGTTCAGCACGCGCGAGACGGTCTGGTGCGAGACCCCAGCTTTGCGGGCGACATCGCGGATGGTTGGGCGGCTGGATTTGACAGTGGGCATGAGTTCCGGCTTTCTGTGTGACCTGTCACATTCTTTATATCACAAATTGTCCAGGTCGGCGAATGGGTGGTAAAAAAAACATCATCGGACGGGGCGAATGGGTTGACAAGAGCGAAGAATTTCCGATATGATTGGTGTGACCAGTAACATCACCGGGTGAACTGCGCGTGCCCCGGCACAAAGGATGTCCCCATGACCGCTGCGACTCCCTGGCCCGTGCGTATGACCGAGACGGTCATGCAGCGCGACCCGATCCCCGGCCAGAAATGGGCCTATGAATGGGGCGTCGTGCTCAACGGGATCGAACAGGTCTGGCGGCACACTGGCGATCCGCGCTACCTGGCGTTCATCCGGCACACGGTGGACCAGTTCGTCCAGGCGGATGGCAGCATCCGCACCTACCGCATCGAAGAATATAATATCGACCAGATCAAGCCCGGCACGGTGGTGTTGGAACTGTGGCGCACCACCGGCGATCCCCGCTACGAACAGGCCGCGCGGCTGCTGCGCCGCCAGCTTGCTACTCACCCGCGCACGAGCGAAAAAGGCTTCTGGCATAAGGCCATCTATCCACACCAGATGTGGCTGGATGGCATCTACATGCACGGCCCGTTTTATGCCGCCTTCTCGCGCTGGTTCAACGATCCGGCGGGCTTCGACGACGTGACCCGCCAGATCGCGCTGATCGAGCGGCACACGCGCGATGAACGCACCGGCTTGTTGTATCACGGCTGGGACGAGAGCCGCACCCAGCGCTGGGCCAACCCGGATACCGGCTGCTCACCGCACTTCTGGGGGCGGGCGATGGGCTGGTATCTGATGGCGATCCCGGATGTGCTCGATCATCTGCCGAAGGACCATCCGCAGCGCGGCGCGATGATCGACATCTTCCGGCGCGCGGTGGATGCCATCGTCGCCGTGCAAGACACCGAATCCGGCCTGTGGTACCAAGTGCTCGACCAGGGCAGCCGACCCGGCAACTATCTTGAAGCCTCTGCGTCGAGCATGTTCATTTATGCCATCGCCAAAGGGGTGCGGCAGGGGTTGTTGGGCGAAGAGTACGACTCCGTCGCCCGGCGGGCCTGGATGGGCCTGCTCAACCGGTTGATCTCGGTGGATGAGCGAGGCTGGGTATCGGTCAACCAGATTTGCAGCGTGGCCGGGTTAGGCGGCACGCCCTACCGCGACGGCTCGTTTGAGTATTACATTGGCGAGCCGGTAGTCTCCAACGATCATAAGGGAGTCGGTGCGTTCATCCTGGCGGGAGTCGAAATGGAGCTTGCGCGCCGATCATCGACGGCTTGGCAGAATCGGGAAGAGGCAGTAAAGTAAGGGAAAGATGAGCGAGAACAGCCCGGTCACCCGGCGAGATGGACCCCTATCAACAAGCGGATCGCTGCGCGCATGCGTGGGTCGTGATCCAGTCTTCCCCAGCGTGTTGCAAGCGCTTGCAATATGGGTAAAATAAGAGATAGGGTCGGGTGGGTCAGGTCGTGTTTTTCGCAGCCTTACGATCGTTAAAATTACTGCCTGCTTTTATATGGATTTTTGGGAGAAGTCATGGCAGACGCCGATCACAAACAATACCCCCCGATTAAAGGTCTGACCTGGCACCGCCATCAGCACTATTCCTTCTTCACCCCCATCGATTGGTGGCGTTTCGAGTGGCCCGACGACCGCGAGGGCGAAATCTACGGCCCTGACCCCGATGATCCCCACACGGTGTTTTCGGTGGTGGTGGATGATCTGGGCGTCACCGTCACGCCGGATGATCTCGACGTGCTCGCCAAAGGGTTCTTCGAGGCTCTCGAAGCCCTGCCCGAAGTCCAGATCGAGCATCGCCAGCAGTTCGCCATGCCCACCCTGATAGAACTTGAAGCCAAATATACCTACCGCGAAGAGGGTGAGACTCGCCGCTGCTGGGTGCGCGTGCTCTACCACCAGACGCGCCAGATCACCCTGACCGCCAAAGGCGCGACTCCCGACCGTTACGACTACTGGCTGCCCCTGTTTTTCGAGTCGATGATGACCGCCAATGTCCACAGCGTTCGCCCAGAGGTTGATTCGCTGATCTAGCCGGGGCGGTCGCCGGGACTGCGGCTGACGATTGACAACTGAATAGACCCATTCCCTGTGATGGATGGTTGACCTCACTGATGAACGTGTTCGAGTTGGCCCTGGCCGAAATCAAAGAAAGCGAGGTGGACCGTACAGACATCGCCGTTCCAGAAATACAGTTTCCTCCTTAGTAGATGAAGGGAATACGCCACATGAACCAAAATGGACTTTCTCGCCGTGATTTTCTTAAGACCATGGCGGCAGCAGCGGCAGCGGCAGTGACCGCGCGCGCGGTCCCCCAGGCCGCCGCTGCCCCAGCTAAGCGGGCGACCTATCAGGAAGCCCCGATGCTGGCCGAACTGGTCGCCGCTGGCCAGTTGCCCCCGGTCGATCAGCGCCTGCCCGTCAATCCGCGCGTGATCACCCCGTACAACGAGGTGGGTGAATATGGCGGGGTCTGGCGGCGCGCATTCAAGGGCCTCTCGGATCGTTGGGGTCCAACCAAGCTGAACGAAGAAATGGCCATCGAATGGGATGCGCCGGACCCGGACACTACCAACCTGGTCGCCAACTACATCTCCGAGTGGAGCCAGAACGAAGATGCCACCCAGTTCACCTTCAAGCTGCGCGAAGGCCTGAAGTGGTCGGATGGCGCGCCGTTCACCACCGAGGATGTGCAGTTCTGGTATGACGAAATCTTCCTGACCAGCCTGCTCAACAAGCCCGATTTCTACATCATCGGCGGCAAGGACATGGAGCTGGAAGTCATCGACGAACTGACCTGGAAGGTAACCTTCGCGGTGCCGAACCCGCTGCTGCCCATCCGCATCGCCAAGAGCACGGGCGGCATGACCGGTGGCCCGACCATGGCAGCCCCCAAGCACTACCTGTATAAGTACCTGCCGCACCTGACCGATGATCAGTCGCTGATCGACAAGGCGATGGAAGCGAACGGCGAGGCAACCTGGCAAGAGCTGCACTTCGAGAGCGCGCCCGGTGATGGCCGCGGACCGATCAACTTCTGGTTCCGCAACCCCGAACTGCCGGTGTTCAACGCCTGGAAGTCGAAGAACTCTCCGCTCGAAGACCCCTATGTGATGGAGCGCAACCCGTACTATCATGCGGTCGATACGGCAGGCAACCAACTGCCCTACATCGACGAAATCCGTCACGCGCTGTTCCAGGACAACCAGACGCTCAACCTGTGGATTGCCCAGGGGTTGATCGACATGCAGCAGCGCCACCTGACCACCGCCGACTTCACCTTCTTCAAAGAGAACGAGGAAGCGGGCGGCTACAAGGTCGTGCTGTGGAAGGCCGCTTCGACCCACGCCTTCCACCCGAACATCTGGAACCCCGCCGACCCGGTGCTCTCCGCCCTGTTCGACACTGCGGAGTTCCGCGAGGCGCTGTCTATCGCCATCAACCGCGAAGAGATCAACGACCTGATCTACAACGGTATGATGGAACCCCGCCAGGCTTCGCCCGTGAGCGGCTCGCCGGAGTATGATCCCGAATTCGAGACCCGCTGGACCGAATATGATCCTGACCGCGCCAACGCCCTGCTGGACGGGCTGGGACTGACCGAGCGCGACGGCGACGGCTGGCGCAAGCGCCCGGATGGCAAGACGCTGTCGTTCCGCATCACCTATACCGACGCGGTGAGCGTCATCACGCCGGACGAGGTGCAGCTGGTGCAGGACTACTGGCGCGCCATCGGCCTGCAGGTCAGCCAGGAAGCGGTCGAGCGCTCGCTGTATGAGCAGCGCGTGCGCGGCGGCGAAATCGAGGTCGGTGTGTGGTACGTGGACCGCAGCTCGGTCGTGATGGCCGATCCGGGTCGCTACCTGGGCCTGGTGCACGACGGGCCGTGGGCACCGCTGTACGCTCACTGGTGCGCGCAGCAGCTCGCGCCGAACCCGGCGGAATACCAGTTCCCCACCGCCGAACCGCCGGAGGGCCACCCGGTCCGCCAGATCCGCGACCTGTGGGAGCAGTGCCAGGTCGAGCCGGATGAGGCCAAGCGTAAGGCCCTGTTCAAGCAGCTGCTGGACATCCACAAGGCGCACCCGTACCAGATCGGCACGGTGGGCGAAGACCCGCAGCCGGTGATCGTCAAGAACAACTTCTTCAACTGCGGCGGCGGATTCATCTCCGATGATACGCTGCGCAATGTGGGGTTGCTCAAGCCGGTGCAGTTCTTCATGCGTAACGCTTAGGTTGTCGAGTCTCCAAACCGGGGCAGGGGAGAGCTTGCTCTCCCCTGCTCCATGTTAACACCGAAATCAGGTACAATAAGGATACGTGTTCGACCGGCTGTGCGTGGTTTGCCAGGCGATCCAGCCTCAGCCAAAAATGGGACTTTACCATCATGATGCCTTTTTTGATCCGCCGCTCAATCACTGCGATTGTCACCATCTGGGCGATCTCGGTTGTGAGTTTTGTCATCATCCAGCTTCCCCCAGGCGACTTTTTGACCTTCTATGTCTCAAACCTTTCGGCGATGGGCGAAAGCGTGCCCGTTGAACAGCTCGCCGCCATGGAAGAGACCTATGGCATGAACCAGCCGATTTACGTCCAGTACTACAAGTGGGTGCGAAATATCCTGGTTCATGGCGATTTTGGGCGCTCGCTGGAATGGGGCGTGCCGGTCAGTCGGTTGTTGTGGGACCGGGTGGGCCTGACGGTGGCCGTCGGGTTGGCCTCCATCTTGTTTGTCTGGAGCGTGGCGATCCCTATCGGCGTGTATTCGGCCACCCACCAGTACTCGATATTTGACTACCTGTTCACCTTCCTGGGGCTGATTGGCCTGGCGATTCCCAACTTCCTGATGGCCCTGGTCCTGATGTGGATCGGGTTCTCGGTGTTTGGGCAGAACGTGGGTGGGCTATATTCGCCCGAATATCAGGACGCGCCGCTGAGCCTGGGCAAGGTGATCGATCTGCTCGAACACCTGGCGATTCCGGTCATCATCGTGGGGACTTCGGGCACGGCGGGTCTGATCCGCACTATGCGCGCCAACATGCTCGATGAGATCAACCAGCCCTATGTGGAGACGGCCCGCGCCAAAGGGCTGACTGAGCGCCGCCTGACCTGGAAATACCCGGTGCGGGTGGCACTCAACCCGTTTGTGAGCACGGTCGGTTATGCGCTGCCGGGGCTGGTGGGCGGCATCATCATCACGGCGGTGGTGCTCAATCTGCCCACCGTTGGCCCGCTGCTGGTGCGGTCGCTGCTCTCGCAGGATATGTACCTGGCCGGGGCGATTGTGATGATTATCAGCGTGCTCACGGTGGTCGGCACCCTGATCTCGGATATTTTGCTGGCAGTGCTCGATCCCCGGATTCGGCTCGAATAAGGATTCACGGCATGGACGCAACGAACCCTCAAAACCAG
>DAOUFU010000096.1:0-11863 GCA_034429275.1 Anaerolineae bacterium
TTTTTCGCCGACTATCACGTCAGCAACCTGGATTTTCGGACTGGCTCATGATACCCTTACCAGTGTTACCTATGTCCCCGTCACTCTGTTACCCATGTCCCCGGTCTGTACAAATTTTCGGAGAGGGGGCGGAGCGGCCCGGTTTTGGCCGCGCGGGGGTGAGGCCAGCCTTTTGCCCTCTCGAATCCGATCACATTGCCGGAGTGCATCAGGCCAGGCGACGCACCAGGCGAAACAGTCCTTTGGGTGCGTTTGCCCTGAGATTCCACCTTGACGCCCCTGGGTACGTTGAGTATAATGCCGCCATGTCCTCACGCGCGCCCCTATCGTCTAGAGGACCAGGATGCCACCCTTTCAAGGTGAAGACTGGGGTTCGAATCCCCATAGGGGCACAGCAAACAAAACCGGCCACTGCGCCGGTTTTGTGTTTGTTCGCGGTGAGCGGTGGAGACTGCACAAGCGCAGCCCCCACCGCGTCAATCGGCTAGGGCAGGTTGATGCCGCACGAACGGGCGTTCACGTCACAGGTGGCGATCGGCGTGCCGCTGTAGAGCACGGTGAACGATCCCATCGTCCAGAAGACGGCGGTCGCGTCGGTCACCCAACCCTGGCGCGCCAGGCCGCATTCGGGCGGCGGCGATTGTTCGGGCAGACCCCACGGCCACAGCATGACGCATCCCCCCGCCTGGAAGTTGGTGATCGGCGAGGCGGCGGGCAGGAAGGTCGTCCAGATGTCGGCGCTGACGGTGCGGCCCGCACCCTGGAAGCTGATCGGCAGCAGGTTGAGCGGCGAGCCGGACACATTGATCAGCGTGAAGACCGGCACCGTCGGGTCATAGATCAGCAGCAGGTCCTGGCCTTCCGCGCTGACCGGCGGCGCAACGACCGCCGTCGGCGCGACGATAGCCGTCGGCGCGGGGACCGGCGTGGCAGCGCTGACCGGCGCGAGCGCGGCAGTCGGCGGCATGAAGACCGGGAAGGTATCCAACACCGTGTTTTCGGTCAGCCGGGCCAGCCCAAAGCCGCCCTGGTCAATAGCATAAATATCGTATGCCCCCGCGCCGCTGCTGGCAAAAGCCAGGTATTCCCCATCCGGCGACCAGCTCAGCCCGGCGATTTGCCCGCGCAGCAGGGTAAGCTGAAGCGGTTCCCACAGGTCCGACCGGGTGGAGAATACTTCAAATTGACCGCCCAACAGCCGCACTTCGGCCACGTAAGCGATGCGCTTGCCGTCCGGCGACCAGGCGAAGTCGGTGATATTCTGCTCGGTGGAGACGACGGTCGCCGAGAAGGGCGGCTGAATCACCAGCAAGTTAGAGAACACATCATCGACGGACAGCAGCGCCAGGCTGGCTCCGTCCGGTGACCAGGCGGGGTGAGTCTCGTCGAGCGGGTCCTGGGTGATGCGCTGCACATCCGAGCCGTCGGCGGCGCTCATCGTGTAGATGTCGAAACTGCCGCCCCGGTCCGAGGCAAAAGCAATGCGCGTGCCGTCCGGCGACCACGCGGGCCAGCCGTCACGGCCCGCATCGTCGGTGAGCGCAGCAGCCACGCGCCCATTCACCGCCCGCATGTGGATGTCCATCGTGTCGCCCGCCTGCGAGACATAGGCAATGCGCATACTGTCGGGTGACCAGGTGGGCCAGTATTCGCTGACGCTGGGCGTATTGGTCAGATTGGTGAAGATCGCGCCGTCACGCGAGACCATATACAGGTCGTTGCCATCGCTGAACGCGATCCATTGGCCGTCCGGCGACCACACCAGCCGGTTGTCGAAAGCCAGGATGGGGGCCAGCGTGCGCGCGCCGGAGCCGTCCGCGTTCATCAGGTAGGGCAGCAGTTGATCCCCGGCCCCCGAATAGTACGCCAGTTGCACGCCGGGCAGATTGGGGCGCTCACCCATCGAGATGGCCGGTGTGGGGGGCAGCGCGGCCCAGGGTTCGGCCCAGTATTCGGTCGTGGTCCCTTCGGCGATCCAGCCTTCCGCGCCGCGTGTGCTGCGGACCTGCCACCACCAGAAATTCTCGGCGCACTGCGGGCCGTCGATGACGACGAAGACCTCGCCATCGGAGAGCATCCCCATCACTGTGGCGGTTGTAGTGGGCTGAGCGCGCAGGTTGCTGCCGATGCCGGTATTCACGGCCACCCGCCCCTGCTCACCCACCGTCAGCCGGGGCTGCGGCGCAGTCCCGCAGGCACCCTGTTGGGCATGGGCCGGGCCGGGCAGCGCAGCCAGGGACGCCACCAGCGCCATCGCCAGCGCCCCGGCGACGAGTCGAATCAGTGGTAAACGCATCATGAGGCTTCCTTCCTGAATTGTGGAGGGCGCATTCCGCCCGCCCATCGGCGGCGGATACACCCATGCGGCTTGCTGTCTCGGTTGCAGTGAACTCTTACCCCAGATTTTCCGCACGATCCGCCGCAGATGCAACCCGCGCCCGGCCTGCGAATCGTCTGCGGGCGGGCTGCGCCGCCCCACCGTGCCGGTGGCAGGGCGTGCGGTCCGGGCGATCAAAACCTGCCGTTTGACACTGGCGGACCCGCCCCATCTGGGGCAGGATCACTCCCGCCGAATTGAGTATGGAGGCCCCCTCATGAGCACCGATGCTTACCGCCCGCTGGCGGCGGCGCTGGACGCGCTGCCACACGGTTATCCCCCTGCCGAGGATAGCTCCGAACTGGCCATCCTCGCCCACCTGTTCACGCCCGAAGAAGCGGCGCTGGCGGCACAGCTCAGCGCCACGCCGGTCACCGTCGAGGCGCTGGCCGCACAGACCGGCGGCAGCCCGGCGGAAATGCGTAAGCTGCTCAAGGGTATGGCCAGGCGCGGCCTGATCCGCGCAGTCAAGGGCGACGGCGGCCTCGCCTATGGGCTGCTGCCGTTCGTCGTCGGCTTCTTCGAGAATCAAGGCCCCACCATCGACGCGGAGTTAGCGGCCCTGGTGGAGCGTTACTTCGGCACAGGCTTTCACCGCGCGCTGGCAGTCGAGCCGCAGTTCCACCGCGTGATCCCGGTCGAACAGGCGGTGCCGGTCGATATCGAGGTGCAGCCCTACGAGAGCGCAGCCAACATCATCAACGGCGCGCAGGCGTGGGCCGTGATCGACTGCATCTGCCGCAAGCAGAAAGCGCTGATCGGGCAAGCCTGTGGCCACCCCATCGAGGTGTGCCTTTCGTTCAGCCAGACGCCTCATGCCTTCGATGGATGGAGCTATGCGCATGTCCTCACCCGCGAGCAAGCGCTCGATGTGCTGCACACGGCGGCAGAAGCAGGGCTGGTTCACACGGTCAGCAATCACCAGGCCGATGTGGGCTATATCTGCAACTGCTGCACCTGCGCTTGCGGAATCCTGCGGGCAGTCAAGGACCTGGGCATGGCGAACGCAGTGGCGCGCTCGGCGTTTGTCTGCGCGGTGGATTCGGCGCTGTGCATCAGCTGCGAGGACTGCATCACGCGCTGCCCCTTCGACGCGCTGGCGCTGGGCGAAGACGGCATCATGAGCGTGGACCGGCGGCGCTGCGTGGGCTGCGGCCAGTGTGTCATGCACTGCGAGCAATCGGCGCTGCACCTGGATCGCCGCCCCGAAGACGAAATCAAGCCGGTGCCCGCCTCGCTGGCCGCGTGGATGGACGAGCGTGCCGCCGCGCGCGGGGTATAGGCGCGATCGATGCAGGATCGCACGCGAGCATACGAGACCTGGCGCGCCCGCCCTACCCCGGATGGTTCAGGTTGAACCAGTCCACCACCGCCACGATCTGATCGGCGTGGGATTCGAAGGACCGGTCCGCGTCGGGACTCAAATAGCTGCCCAGGAAGCGCAGCGCCTCAGGATAGCCGCCGTAATTGCCGTTGAGCTGATGATCGTCGCCGGGGAAGATGATCAAGCCGACGATCTTGCCGTACTGCTGCATGGCTGCGTAGAGCTTCTCGGACTGCCGCTTCCACACCGTGCCATCAGATTCGCCGTGCAGCAGCAAGAGCGGCGCGTTGATCTGGTCCGCCCAGTAGACCGCCGAGCGGTGAATATACGGATCGGGGTTCTGGTCAGGCATCTGGCCGATCACCGCGCGGTAGATGTCGCGCGCCA
Organism: Anaerolineae bacterium; assembly: GCA_034429275.1. GTDB lineage: Bacteria > Chloroflexota > Anaerolineae > Aggregatilineales > Aggregatilineaceae > DAOUFU01. Next base: position 4,089 of record DAOUFU010000096.1, read on the forward strand.
GCTTGGTCTCTTCAGCCCAGAGGAAAAGGTCCGCGATGCCACCGGTCGTCACGGCGGCACGGATGCGGTTCGCGCCGGAGCTGGCATCTGCCCGCAGCGCCATATAGGTCATCATGCCCCCGCGCGAATGCCCCATCATGCCGATGCGCCAGGGGTCCACCTGCGGCAGCGAATCCAGCACCGGGATCAGGTTCAGCACATCGTGCACATCGTCCCAGCCGAACTGCTCCAATCCCTGGCTGCCGCCGCATCCGCGATACTGGCTGGCGATGGCGACATAGCCCGCCTCGACAAACGGCGCGATCTCCCAACCGGAGAGTTTGCCGCCATCCCATGCGCCGCCCCGGTTGTAGATCACTGCCGGGAACGGGCCGGGGCCGGTGGGCCAGCCCAGGTAGCCCCGGATCAACAGGCCATCGCTGCGGTAGGTGATGGAGTAGTACTCGCTGTTGGGCGTGGAATAGATCAGCCGCATCGACTCGATCAGGCCGGAGGCCGGAGTGGCCGCCGTGCCCGCCGCATCACCAGCGGGCGCGGCCTGCGGCGCGCTCACCGGCGGCAGACTGGCCGGGGCGTTCATGGTCTCGTCGCTGACCGGCAGGCGGAAGGCGGCGAACCCCTCGCGGTAGCGCAGGTAGCCGCTGGCGACCCAGCCGCGCGCGCCGCCGTCCAGCGTGTGGACCAGCAGCCAGTTGGTCGCCTCGTCGCGCGCTTCGGCGATCAGCGGAGTCTCCGGCGGCAGCACGATCAGCACGCCGAAGGTTCCGCCCGCCCCGGCACGCAGATTGAGATCGTTGACGGTCCAGGCATCGGGATCGCTCTGAGCGCGCGCGGCGGTGAGCGGCAGCGCCCCCAGCACCAGCACGGCAATCAGCAGGCAGAAGGCGAGTCGGCGGAACATAGGCGGCTCCTCATGTCTCTGGCGAACAGCGCGGAACGCTGTGGATGGGCGGCTATGATACCCTCGTCGGCAGAATGGGGCAACGCGGGAGACAGGCCGGGGGCAGGGCAAACGCATCAAAAAAAACAGTTTCGGTTGATGCGCATCGCCTGCCCCTGATGCACTTTGGCCATGCGATCGGATATGAGAGGGCGAAGGGCTGGCCTCACCCCCGCGCGGCCAAAACCGGGCCGCTCCGCCCCCTCTCCGAAAATTTTCGGAGAGGGGGCAACCGACAACGCGCCCGCAGGGCGCGGCGAAGGTGGGGGTGAGGCCGGACTCGCGCGGGTCACGTATTTTGATGCAATCACCCTGCAGGCCGGGGGCGTGCGTTTTCGGGCGAGAGTCCGACTCTTCGCCTGCCATCCCCGATCACACTGCCAGAGTGCATCAGGACCAGGCGATGCACATCGACCGGAACAAGCTTATAGGTGCCTCTACCCTGCCCCTCCACCAAATTTTGACAATCCGCCGCTTAGCGCCTATGATAATCCGCCAACAACGATGAACCGGAGAAGTACGCCCCTCTGCGCCGGACAGAAACCCGCGCCACCGGCTGCGAGCGCGGGACGGGTCGAGCAGGGGCCGAATGGACCGGGGAGTTGCGCGGAGGCAATGCCGCGCCGGGTAGGCCGCCGTTATCCGGCACAATGAGGGAAGTCGCGGGTCTGTGTGGCGCGCGGCTTAACCAGGGTGGCACCGCGGGTTAACGCTCGTCCCTGTTTGTTTGGGGGACGGGCGTTTTTGATTCCGCACTCAAAAGTTAACCGCACCACGTCCGCTTCCTCCGAACATCCCACCATCTCTCATGGTTCACATTTCAGGAGGAGAGTACATCATGGTTGACCAACTGCACTTCAAATATACCTTGAGCGAATCCCAAATGCCGCGCGCCTGGTACAACATCGTGCCAGACCTGCCGCGCCCCCTGCCGCCCGTCCTGCACCCGGCTACCCAGAAACCCGTCGGGCCGGACGATCTCGCGCCGCTGTTCCCCATGTCGCTGATCCTGCAGGAGGTCAGCCAGGACCGTTACATCGAGATTCCCGCCCCCGTGCGCCGCGTGTATGCCCAGTGGCGGCCTTCGCCCCTGTTCCGTGCGCGCCGCCTGGAACAGGCGCTCGACACGCCCGCCCGCATCTATTACAAGTACGAAGGGGGCAGCCCGGTGGGCAGCCACAAGCCCAATACCGCCGTCCCCCAGGTGTTCTATAACAAAGAGGCCGGCATCAAGAAGATCAGCACCGAGACCGGCGCGGGCCAGTGGGGATCGTCGCTGGCGATGGCGGGCGCGTTCTTCGGCGTGGAGATCGAGGTCTTCATGGTGCGCGTCAGCTACGAGCAGAAGCCGTTCCGCCGCAGCATGATGCACACCTATGGAGCGACCGTGCACGCCAGCCCTACCAACCTGACCGAGGCCGGGCGCGCTGTGCTCGCCAAAGACCCGAACACACCCGGCAGCCTGGGCATCGCCATCAGCGAGGCGGTCGAAGTGGCGGCCAAGAGCGGCGGCAAGGTCAAGTATTCGCTCGGCTCGGTGCTCAATCACGTCATGCTGCACCAGACCATCGTCGGCGAAGAGGCGCTGCTGCAAATGGCCCTGGCCGACGATTACCCGGATGTGGTGATCGGCTGTGTGGGCGGCGGCAGCAACATGGCCGGGTTGATCATGCCCTTCATCCGCGAAGCGCGCGAGAAGAAGCTCAACACGCGCTTCCTGGCGGCAGAACCGGCGGCCTGCCCCAGCATGACTCGCGGCGTGTATGCCTACGATTTTGGCGACACGGTGGGTCTGACCCCGCTGGTCAAGATGCACACGCTCGGCCACGACTTCATCCCGCCGGGAATCCACGCGGGCGGGCTGCGCTATCACGGCATGTCGCCGCTGATGTCGTTCCTGCACGAGGAAGGCATCGTCGAGGCGCAGGCCTATCACCAGAACGGCGTGTTCGAGGCGGCGGTGTTGTTCGCCCGCCAGGAAGGCATCGTGCCCGCGCCGGAGAGCGCTCACGCCATCCGCGCCGCCATCAACGAGGCGCTTGAGGCCAAACAGGCGGGCCAGGAACGTGTGATCCTGTTCAACCTGAGCGGTCACGGTCACTTCGACATGTACTCGTATGACAAGTACTTCGAAGGGCTGCTGGAGGACTACGACTATCCCGCCGAGGCCATCGCCGATGCCCAAACGCGGATGCCTAAGGTGGACGAATCCGCCCTGGTCGCCGGGGACTGAGGCAGGCACTCAGCCCACCGGGCAGAGGCGGGTTTGACGCGCTCTGACCCTTTGAGCGGCTGTGAGGGGGCGAGATCAACCATTCGCCCCCTCGCGCCAGGAGGCGCTGTCCGGCCTCATATCCGATCACATGGCCAACAGGTTTCAGGGACAGACGATGCGCGTCAACTGACACAGCCCTTTTGATGCGATTGCCCGACACTCACCCGTAGAGGGGTGCATTCCATTTTCGGGGCATGAGACTGTGGGGGTTGCCCGGCCTCACCCCCGCGCGGCCAAAACCGGGCCGCTCCGCCCCCTCTCCGAAAATTTTCGGAGAGGGGGCAGACCAGGCGCCTTCCATGAGGCGCGCAGGTCGGGGGTGAGGCCAGCCGTTCGCCCACCCCTATCCGCTCACCTTATCAGAATGCACGACGGGGGCAAAGTCCTCGCAATTTCGCCCCCAATTTGGAATGCATCCCCGCAGAGCACCGATCCACCACCCCCGGTATAATGAGGATCATCACGGTTCGGTCAGGTGAATGGGGGTACGACCATGCAGCGGCAATTGCGCGATGCGATCAAAACCAAGTACGGTGTCTCCAACAGAACGAGCAACCAGATAATTCAGGCGCTGGCCGAGGTCGAGAGAAATCGCCAGCGCGCCACAGCGACCATTCCCCGGCGGCCCGGCAGTGACTCCGCGCCCGCGGCACAGCCCGCGCACACGGCACAAGCCGCGCCCGCGTCTCAAGCGACCCAGGCGGCGCAGGCCTTCCACGCGGCGCAAGCCGCCAGGCCCCAAAGCGATGACCAGGTCCCCGACATCGCCGATATCCTCGGCGGAATGATGGGCGGGGCTGGGGGCGGCGGACTGCTCGGCCTGATCCTCGGCCTGCTGGCCAGACTGTTCGGCATGGGCCGAACCGGCCAGGGCCAGAGCGGCGTCAACGCGGCGAATGTTCTGAATGACCTGCTGGGCGGCGCGACTCACCCCAGCCAGGCCCCCGATCTCGCCAGCATTGTGCAGGGCCTGCTCACCGGCGGCTCAACCTCAGGATCAGGCGGCCAGGCCCCCGACATCGAAAACCTGGTGACGAGTCTGCTGAGCGGCAGGCAGGCATCATCGGCGCGCGGGAAGACGTTCCTGCGCCGCAAGTAGATTCCGCCAAATCGCCCTGCCCGGCCCTTCTCCGAAATCCGTAAGGGTCAGGCAGGGCAAATCCTCGCAATTCGGACACTGCCGGGGGTGTTCCCTGCGGCGACGCTGAAGCGCCGTCTTTTTTCAGCGCCGTTGATGGTGCCTGGCATGCCGGGCCTGTGCCCTGATGCACGTTGGCAAATTGATCGGATATGAGAGGGCGAAGGGCTGGCCTCACCCCCGCGCGGCCAAAACCGGGCCGCTTCGCCCCCTCTCCGAAAATTTTCGGAGAGGGGGCAGACCAGGCGCCTCCCAAGAGGCGCGCAGGTCGGGGGTGAGGCCGGACTCTCGCGGATCACCATCGCGGGTTATTGTCTCAACGTGCATCAGGGCGCAGACGATGCGCCGATCTGGCACTCTGCCCCTGGCTGCGCTAGAGTCTGGGCATGATTCGTCGTCGCTCGATCCTGCTGATCGCCGTCCTGCTGCTTGCCGCCCTGCCTGCCTCTGCACGCGCCGATGTGCACGCCCGGCAGGGCGATCCCGCCCCCGCGCCCGATTTTCCGCCGTTTTCGTGGCCGCTGGCGGGCGATCCGGGACCGAATACCTGGTTGTACGAGCAGCACTTCGGCAACACACCCTCGGCCTTCAACTTCGGCAACATCTGGTATCCTGCCGGGCAGGGGCTGCATTTTGGCCTGGATATTGAGGTCATGTGCGGCACGCCGGTGCTCGCCATCGCCGACGGCGTGGTGACGACGGTGGACGGCGAGAACTTCGGCTCCGCCCCGCACAACCTGGTGATCCGCCACACCGGCACCGGCTACAGTTCGCTCTATGGGCACCTGCTCGAAACGCCGCGCCTGCGCTATGGGCAGATCGTCCGGCGCGGCGAGGTGATCGCGCTCTCCGGCGACCCGGATAATTCGTGCGAATCGCGCCCGCACCTGCATCTCGAAATCCGCAGCGAAAACTACACCATCAGCTATAACCCAGTGCCGTTCTTCGATGTTCACTGGCACATGCTCGCCAGTTTTGGACCCTACGACAATGCCTTCCAGCAGGACCTGCAAACCCCCTATCGCTGGATGACCCTCGAATCTCAGCCGGACGTGATCTTCGGCGCGGATATTGTCAACCGCTACACCGTGACCCTGCCGATCAAGCTGGAACTGCGCGCGCCGCTCAACCCGCCGATCGCCCGCCACTTGCCGACGGTCACGCCGCGGACGACCGTCACCGCCAGCGTGATCACGGCGGAGCGCTGGGCGATTGGCTCGTGGTGGCTGCCCACCGATCCCGCTGCCGTCTACCTGGTGGACGTGGTGCCCGGCCAGGGATCGGGGGTCTTCCGCCAGCCACTGGACGGCACACCGCGCGCGTATGTCGGGCCGGTGCCGCCTGCGCAGACCTCGCCGGACGGCACGATCACCGTGCAGCGCCAGCCCGACGGCAGCATGAAGCTCACCGACACTCGCACCGGCGGCTCGTGGGAGGTCCTGACTCAGGGCGTCTACCCGGCCATCTCGCCGGACAACAGGCAGCTCTTGTGGGAAGTCTATTACGGCGAACTGGTGCCCGGCACTTCGCACCCTGGCGTCGAGGTCTGGGTGAGCGATATAGACGGCGGGCGGGCGCGCGTCGTGCATACCCTGGCTAACGGCTATACCCAATGGCTGGACGATCACCGGCTGTTGGGTGTGCGGCGCATCAGCTACACCGCCGACGTGGAACTGTACATCCTCGACCTGAATGAGCCGGGCTGGCCCCAGCCGCAGATGCTCGGCACCTATCGCTACCTGCGCGGCCTGCAGATTGCGCCGGGCGGCGGGCGCGTGGCCTTCTTCCTGCCCTTCCAGGACGATCCCGCCGCCAGTGGAATCTACGTGCAGCCCACCGAAGCCGGACGCGCGGCGGTGAAGCTCGACTTTATCGGTGCCTATCGCTGGCGCGACGACCGCTCGCTCTATACGCTCAGCTTCGACGCCAGCACCGACGTTCACACGCTCGGCGTGGCGGATGTGGTGCGCCGCACTCACCTCACGCTGACTGCCCCCGCCGATCTGCCGCTGCGCGTGGCCAACGGCGAATGGAGCGTCTCGCCGGACGGCGCGCATATCGTCTACGTGGACCCCGCCGATTACAGCCTGCGCCTGCTCACGGTGCGCTGAAAGACCGCTCAAAAACCCTGCGCAAATGGTCTCTCACCCCACCCATCGACCCCTTCCTGGCACTCCGCAGGTCATTCGTTGATCGAGCGGATTTCTCTGGTAAGAACTATTCCTATACACTATAGATAATCAGCGATTTATTAACGGAGGGGTTGATATGGGAACCAGAAGGCTTTTGCCGTTTGGCATACTGGCGCTTGGCGTGGCAGTGATCGCTATGCTGGTGGGGGGCGCGCCAATTGGCCGATCCGCCCTCGCCCAGGACGACACGCCCGCCGGAGTGATCGCGTTTGTCGGCGCGGATTCGCTGGCAGCGCGGATTTACCTGCTCGATGTCACCACCGGGCAGATGGGGACCATTGACACGCCGGTGCTGCCCGAAGCCGACCTGGCCTGGCAGCCGGGCGGCACGATGCTGGCCTTCACCACGACCGGCGGCAATTACGGCGTGCTGACGGCAATGACCGGCTGCTTCACTGCACCCTTCTCTTGCACCGCGGTCACCCTGTTTGACCCGGCAGAGCCGGTACTCGGCATCGAATGGACGCCCGACGGTGCGTGGCTGCTGCTGCTCCACGAAGACTCGATTGAGGTGGTGCGGCCTGTCGCTTCGTCGCTGAGCGTGGCGCTCAGCATTGAGGCGGTGTGCGGCAACGGGCTGTTGATGGTGGGCGGAGACGAGTATCTGCTGTGCGCCGAACCAGGACTCTCTGGCACAACCGTCAGCGTCAACCGGTTTGGCGCGGTCTCCGGGACCAGCATCCCGCTGGAACTGGTGCGCGAAGTGGGCACCTACCCCGCCATCACCGCGATGGCCCTCAACGGCACCGGGCATGTCGTGGTGGGCACCAGCGAGGCGGGCGGGGAATCCGGTTGGGTCAGCGCGCCGGACAGCCCGGCACGGCGCATCTCGCCCAGCCAGATTCACATCGCCAGCGCGGGGTTCACCAGCGACCAACTGGCGCTGGCGGCGGCAGTCGCCGACTCGACCGGGGACGCCACCCTGCGCGACGGCGACCGGGGTGAACTGTTCCTGTACGATTTCGCCACCGGCGCGCTCACCCAGGCGCCCGGTTTCACCGGCGCGACGAGCGTCGCCACCGTGGCCGACAGCAGCCTGGTGCTGGTCGTGCTCGACCGGCAGTCGTTCGCCTTCTTCTCGCCTTCCACCCTGCTCAAGACGCCTGTGACCATGTCGGCGATGCTGCCCGGCATTGAGATCATCCGCGCGGAATGGCACTACGCCGAGGGATCGCTGCCCCCTGTCCCGGCGGCAACTTCGGCCCCGCCGCCGACCATCGCCCCACCGGC
>DAOUFU010000097.1:0-1583 GCA_034429275.1 Anaerolineae bacterium
CCCCGAAAATGGAATACGCCCCGAGGAACATCGCTGCTCCCCCTACTCCACCGTGACCGATTTCGCCAGGTTGCGCGGCTGATCCACATCCGCCCCGCGCCGCACCGCGATGTGATAGGCCAGCAGCTGCAGCGGGATCACGCTGACAATCGGGCTGATCAGGTACGGCATCTCCGGCAGATAAATCACCCGGTCGGCTTTGGTAGCGATCAGCTCGTCGCCATCCGTCGCCAGCGCGATCACGATGCCCCCGCGCGATTTGGCCTGCTCCACCTGGCTGAGCATCTTCTCGTACACGTGGTCGCGCAGCGCAATCGCCAGCACGGGCATGTGCTCATCGATCAGCGCGATGGGGCCGTGCTTCATCTCACCGGCGGGGTAGCCCTCGGCGTGGATGTAGCTGATCTCCTTGAGCTTGAGCGCCCCTTCGAGCGCGATGGGGTAATTGATGCCGCGCCCCAGGTAGAGGAAATTGGTGTACTGGTAGAGTTCGGCGGCTAGCTCGACGATCTGCGGCTCACGGTCGAGCACCTGGCTGACCAGCGACGGCAGGTGCGCCAGCGCGTTGACGTGCTGCAGGCTGGCCGCGCTGTCGAGCAGTCCGCGTTTCTGGCCCAGCATCAGCGCCAGCAGGTATTGATCCACAATGCTGGTGGTGAAGGCCTTGGTGCTCGCCACGCCGATCTCCGGCCCGGCCTGCATGGTGATGAAGCCATCCGCGATGCGCATGGCCTGGCTGCCGATGGCGTTCACGATGCTCCACCGGGTCGCGCCTTTTTCGGCGGCCTCTTCCATCGCCGCCAGCGTATCCACCGTCTCGCCAGATTGGGTGATCGCCAGCACCGCGCTGTGCTCGTCCAGGATGGGGTCGCGGTAGCGATATTCGCTGCCATAATCGACTTCGACCGGCACGCGCGCCAGCTCTTCGATGATGAACTTGCCGACCAGCCCGCTGTAGGCGCTGGTCCCACAGGCCACTGTGACGATCCGGTTGAGGCTGCGCGCGAAGTCTTCGCTCACGTGCAGATCGGACAGCGTCACCGCGCCGGTCTGGAAATCCACCCGCCCGCCGAGGGTATCGGTCAGCGCGCGGGCCTGCTCGTGAATTTCCTTCTGCATGAAATGCTTGAACTCGCCGCGCACCGCGCTGACCGGGTCCCAGGCGATGGTTTGAATCTCGGCATCGACGGGGTCGCCGTCGATGGTCTGGACATGATAGGCGTCGCGGGTGACGGTCGCCATCTGGCGGCTTTCGAGAAAGATCATCCGGCGCGTGTGTTCGAGGATGGCCGGAATGTCGGAAGCGATGAACATCTCGCCGCGCCCCAGGCCCAGCGCCACACCGCCCGCGTTACCGATGCGCACCGTCACCAGCCGGTCGGGCTGATCGGCGTTGAGCACTACAATCGCGTGAGCGCCGCGCAGCAGCTTGACCGCGCGGCGGGTGGCCTCGGTCACGTCGTGCCCGGCATCCAGTTCGCGCTGGACCAGGTGCACGATCACCTCGGTATCGGTATCCGAAGCAAAGGTCACGCCGCCCGCTTCCAGGTCGGCGCGCAGTTCGAGGAAGTTTTCGACGATGC
>DAOUFU010000098.1:0-22998 GCA_034429275.1 Anaerolineae bacterium
CCGGAATGGCAGGCGCTCTATCAGTACCATCACCGCACCACCTGTCTCCCGGAGACTCCACCGACCCTGGCTGAAGTCGTTCGCATGATCGCTCAACTTGGTGGTTTTCTGGGCCGCACCGGCGACGGAGCGCCAGGTGTCAAGGTTCTCTGGCGCGGCTGGATGCGCTTTCAGGACATCTTTGACACCTGGCTGATCTTTCACTCCCCTTTCCAAAAAGATGTGGGTAACGCATAGCCGAAAATTTTCGGAGAGGGGGCGAAGCGGCCCGGTTTTGGCCGCGCGGGGGTGCGGCCTGCCCTTCGCCGCCCTCATATCCGATCACATGGCCACAGTACATCAGGGGCAGGCGATGCGCATCAACCGAAACAGTTTTTTGATGCGTTTGCCCTGGAGGGTGACAGGCGCTCGCTTGACAAAGCGACAAACACGGTCGCTGATGATCTGGCCTCACCTCCAGGCGGGCAGAAGCATCACGCCGCGGTAGAATGGGGCAGCAGTCCCCGGTGTGTGTGGGACTGCTCCACCCCGGCCCATGAGTGAGAAAGGACTCCCCAATGACAGCTTCCATTGAACGCCCTGACCACAGCGAATACGCACCGTTCTACGCGGGCTATATCCAGGCCGTGCCCGAAGGCGACATCTTCGCCATCCTCGCCGGGCAGCCGGGTGTGCTGCGCGCGCTGCTGGCCGGGCTGGCCCCCCAGCAAGCCGACTTTCGTCCCGGCCCCGCCGAATGGAGCATCAAGGAAGTCGTGGGACACATCAACGATGTCGAGCGCGTCTTTGCCTATCGCGCGCTGCGGATTTCGCGCGGGGACCCGACGCCGCTGCCCGGATTCGAGCAGGATGACTATGTGCGCGAGTCGAACTTCGGCGCGCGCACCCTGGCCGACCTGCTGGACGAATTCGAACTGCTGCGCCGCGCCAACCTGCTGGCCTTCGGCGGACTCTCGCGCGAGGCAGGTCTGCGCCGGGGCACGGTGAGCGGCGGCAGCGTGAGCGTCCGCGCGCTGATCACCATGATGGCCGGGCACGTGGAACATCACCTGACCAGCCTGCGCAAAGACTACCTGGCGAAGCTCTAGGCGGCAGGCAGCCGCGCCTGCCCACCTCCACCAACAAGCCCGCCGGTTGGGGCGGGCTTGTGGACTGTCGCAAGACTCCTCAGCGGAAAGCCTATCCGATCAGCGGGGCGTCGGGGTCGTCGTGGGCGGCTCCGGCGTGCCGGTTGGCGTAGCGGTCGGCGTAGCAGTCGGCGCTACGCTCATCGGTGCAGGAGTCTGGGTCGGCGGTTCGGGGGTATTGGTCGGCCCTGGCGTGGGCGTGGGCGGCACGGTGGCGAAGTCCGCCTGGGTCTTGGTGGTGAACCGTTCTGCCGTGGTCGGGCTGACCAGCACGTAATACTCCGAGTTGCTGCCTTTGAGCACTACGCCGTTGGTCAGCGCCGCGCCGATCTGGAAGGTGTATTCCTTCTCGACCTTCTGCGGCGTGGCAGTGGGCGCAGGCGTCGAGGTACTGCCCGGCGTCAGGCTCAGCAGGCTCGAAGCATCGGGCGTAGGCGAGGCATCGGCGGCAGGCGTTTCCGCCTCCATCACGCGCAGCGTGATCACTGCCTGCGGCGCATCGAGGCCAAAGTCGTCGCGGGCCTCTTTGCTGACCGGCTCAGTGAAACGGAGTGAGGTCAGCGTCGTCAGCATCGAGGTGAGGTTGTTCTGGTTGAGCACCTCGCCTTCCTTCAGGCCTGATACGGTCCAGGCGTCGCCCTCTTTAGTGAACTCGAACGTGCCGTTGGCATTCTGCAAGGTGAGTCCGATCACGTCGGTCGAAGACGCCGAGAAGTAGAGCGTATTGATCCAGCTCGACGGTTGGGCGTTGGCATCCTGGGCCGTCAGACCGCTCGCCAGGTAGACCTGGTTCTGGCCGTCCAGCCGGACGTGCGTCGTGCTGCCGCCGCCGATCTTGCCGAGATAGAGCTTGACCGTCTCGCCGCCGGACTGCTCAATCGTCAGCCGCCGCACGAATTCATCCGGGCTGACCTGCAAGCGGCGGAAGCTCGTCTCCGATTGGGTGATCAGGCGGTCCGCCCGCACCTGCTTGACCTTGTCGAGCAGCGTGGTGACCCGCGCGCTTTCCACCGGGTAATCGGCATAGTCGGGCAGCAGCCAGCCGTCATCGGCTTTCTTCAGCACGACTTTTTTGCCGCTGTTGTCCTCGACCGTGATCTGGGTGACCGCCGCCGGATCGAAGGCCGTCACCAGCGCGCCGCCCGCCGCGAGTCCCTTCTCCGATGACTCCGGCCACAGCACGCGCGCCGCCAGCAGCACGGCCTGGAGCACCAACACAACCACCAGGATTTTATTGGTTTTGCTCATCGTACACCTACCCATTCACCGTTTCGGGCACCGCCAGTGGCATCGGTTGTTCGGCGCGCTTGCGCCACTGCCACACCGCGCCCACAATCGCCAGGCCGATCAAGGCCACCGCATAGTTCAGCACTTCCCACCGCGTTTCCTGCTGGTCGGTCAGCGGATCGAGCACCCGCGCCCCAGACCCGCGCGCGCGGATCGCCAGCAGGTCGGTGTCTTCGGTCGCCCAATCGACCGTGTTCTGGATGAACTGCAGTGCGTTGAGCTGGCTCTCGCGGTCAAAGTTGGACGCCAACTGGAAGATGTTATCGTTCAGGAATTCGCTGCTGCCGACCACGATCAACCGCGCCGTATCGGGCGATTCGGTGATCACGCCGGTCGCGGGCAGGGTCGCCTCCTGCGCAGAGTCGCCGGTCGCGGAAGCGGTGCCGGAGTCGGTGGTACCAGAGTCAGCAGCACCGGAATCGGCGTTCTGCGGCGGGTTATCCTTGAAGAAGCTCTGGAAGCTGCCTTCCACCACCACCGCCAGCGGATGCGCCTGTTGCTCGCCTTCGATGGGGAAGCCCGTCTCCGGGTACAGCGTCAAATTGGGCTGGAGATTCTGGCTGGTCGTCGTCCACGATTCATCTGTGGAGCGAAGCAGAGTCGTCACGCTGCGATCGGCGTTTTTCTCAGCATCGAGCGTGATGGGTGAGACAAAGTTGACCGTCAGTGCCGCCAGCCGCGAGAGGATCGGGTTCTGGCGCGCCATGCCATCCTGCCGCACGCTGACAAAGTAGGGATAATCGAGCGCCTGGATTTCCTGGATGGTCAGGCCGCCCACATTGCGCATCACCTGGACCGGGAACGGCGAGTTCTGCGTGTCCATCACCATCGACTGCTCGACCGTGATCCCATAGCTGGCGAGCATCTCTTGCAGGCCGCCGGTGATGGGCAATACGCCCAGGCCGCCGGAGAACTGGTCGTAGCCGATCTTGAAGTTGCCCGCCGCGACAAACAGCGTGCCGCCGCGCATCAGGTATTGATCGATGGCGAATTTTTCGTTGTCGGTCAGGTTCTCCGGCCCGATGACCAGCAAGATATCGACGGCTGGCGGCTCGCCGGTCGTCAGGGAAACGGTCCGCACGTCATAGTTCTCGCGCAGCGACTGCACCAGCGTATTGTAAGTTTGCAGCGACTGCTGAGCCTGTCCAAACATATCCATCGTGGGCGTCGCAGGCGGAGTCCAGACTCCGACCACCTTCAAGAAGCCGGGGGCCGCACGCTGGAGTGCCGCCTCGATCTCTTTCTGGATGCCGCTCTCGCTGGTGTCGCCGCCGGGGTAGATCACCTGGGCCTTGCTGTCGGCCACCAGCACCAGGTGCAGGTAGAAGGTATCGGGCGAGAAGAAGCTCACCGCAATGGGCCGGATGCCGTACTGCTGATAAAGCGCGTCCCCGGTGATCCCGCTGGCCGGGTCGTTGACATTCACCGCCTGGTAGGTGAACTTGTCGCTGGCGGTGCCGGCGATCTTGTCGGCCACCTTCTGGATAGTTTCGGGCACGCCCTGCAGGTCGGCGGGCAGCGTGTCGGGCGTGTAGTAGAGCGTGAGCTGCGCGGGCTGATCCAGCGCGGCCAGCACGGCGTCCACACTGCGGAAGCCGTACACCACCTTTTTGATGCTGCGCGTCAGGTCATATTCCAGATTGCGCAGCCGGACCTCGATGTCGCGGTCGCCATACTGGTCGATCTCGATCAGGTCGCTGAAGTCGAGCGTCACGCTCTGGTCGCCATAACGAACCAGGATGTCGAAATACACATTGAGCACCGATGCACCATAGCGATCCTGCACCTGGAGCGGTGTCGGGCTGATGCCGTAGACCTGGTTGGCTTCGGCCTCTTTTTCCGGGTCTTTGATCGGGTCGATGGTCTCGACCGTCAGCTTGCCGTCGGCAGCGATCCGGTACTCGTCCAGCATGTCCTCGATGCGCGGGATCAGCGGGGCGAGCAGGGGATGGTTCTTCTCGCTGAAGTAGCCCCGGATCAGCAGCGGTTCCTGCAGGTTGCGCAGCAGGTCGCGCGTCGAATCCGAGAGGCTGTACTCGCGATCTTCGGTCAGGTCCAGCCGGAAGTTGTGCAGCGGGTAGATCAGGGCGTTGAAGATCAGCAGGTTGGCGGCGACCAGCGATACCATCGCGTGGCTGTTGAGCCGGTGGGTGCGGGTAGATGCGCCGGTCCCCCAGCGCTGGCGATCCAGCGAGTAGACGTTGAGGAACAGGAAGATCACCGTGATCGACCCGTAGTACACCAGGTCGCGCAGGTCGATCACGCCACGCTCGATGCTGGCAAAGCGGCTGCCCGACCCAAACGCGCGCAGGATTTCCGCCTGGCTGCTGCTGAACAGGCTGGTGACCTCGCCGCTGCCCACCAACTGGAACAGGCCGCATACGACCATCGTCAGGATCAGGGCGACGATCTGGTTGGCCGTGCGCGACGAGACAAACAGGCCGATGGCGATATACGCCGCCGCCAGCAGCAGGGTCGCCAGGTAACCGCCGATGATGGGACCGGGATCGGGGCTGCCAAACGACGAGACGGAGCTCGGCAGGAACCGCGTCAGCAGCAGCGCCACCACCACCAGGATCAGCGCGGCCAGGAATTTGCCCAGCACCAGTTGTGCCAGCTTCATCGGCATGGTGAAGAGAATTTCGAGCGTGCCGGACTGCTGCTCTTCGCTCCACTGGCGCATGGTGAGCGCGGCGGCCAGGAAGATCATCAGCGTGGGCATCCAGCGGAACATGGGCCGCAGGTCGGCGATGCCGCGCGCGAAAAATTCATCCACCCAGAAGAAGGTGAACAGCGTCGCCGCCAGGAATACGCCGACAAAAATCAGCGCCATCGGCGAGCTGAAGTAGCTGTTGAGTTCTTTCCGTGTGAGAGAAAGCACCTGTTTCATAGGCCAATCACTCCGTTATTCGGCTGTCGCCAGCCGGTTGAAGACTGTTTCGAGCGTGACCACGTCGCGGCGAAGCTCGCGCAGCGGCCAGTCTTCGCGGCGCGCCAGGTCGTAGATCGCCGGGCAGATGTCGTCGGCGCTGGCGATGCGGTAGGCGGGCCAGCCGTCCGCGCTGCGGAATGCCTCGACGCCGTTCACGCCGTCCAGCCGGGCCAGTTGCTTCTCAATGCCGTTGACGCCCTGCTGAAGCACCAGGATCGCGTTATTGGTGGCCGAAAGCTCGTTGAGTTGGGCATCGGCCTTGATCTCGCCGTTGAACAGGATGATCACCCGGTCGCAAACAGCCTCGACTTCGGAGAGGATGTGCGACGAGAACAGCACGGTGCTCTGGCTGGCCAGCCGGCGGATCAGGTGGCGAATCTCGACAGTCTGCGTCGGGTCGAGACCCACAGTCGGCTCATCGAGGATCAGAAACCGGGGCTTGTGCAGAATCGCCTGGGCCAACCCGACGCGCTGCCGCAGACCTTTGGAGAGATGCCCGATCAGGCGCGCGCGGTGATCGGCCAGGCCGGTGACCGCGATAGCTTCGGCGATGAGGGCGGCCTGCTGTTCCTGCGGGATGTTCCGCAGCCCGGCCACCAGCTTGAGATAGCCCTGAACCGACAGGTCACGGTAGAGCGGGGTGTTTTCCGGCAGGTAGCCGATCTGGGCCTGGACTTCCTGCGTGTGGGTCAGGATATCCAGGTCGTTGATGGTGACGGTGCCGGCGTCCGGGTGCAGATAACCGGTCAGGATTTTGATCGTGGTGGTTTTGCCCGCCCCGTTCGGCCCCAGCAATCCCACGATTTCGCCGGGCTGGATCGAAAAGCTGACCGACTTCAGCGCCTGGACAGACCCATAAGACTTGGTAAGGTTTTCCACTTGTATCATAGGCGCAACTCCAATACACATAGGACCACACAAAACAGCCTTAGCTCGATGCAAAAGGCAGGGACGTGATATGTGACGTTGGTTGGCTGCGATGGACTCAGGGGAAGTGGTAATACTGCGGCACCGCGCGGAAGTGCTGCACGTCGTCGAAGAGGTGGGTTATCCAGAGCAAGAGTACGATCCGTGCCTGGTCGAATAACCGGGTACTCATGGCAGCCTTAGCGGATGATTCTCATCCCGCAGCATTCACCAGAACAACACCGTAAAAAAATTAACGCCGCCGGGCGCGGAGATCAAGAGGCTTAGATAAAAGTTACATTAATATTTGGCAATATCTGGCCCCCAAGTGGACCGCACACAGCAAAAGAGCGCGGCCCATCGCGCTCTTTTGGGAGACTCACACCGGGCGGGCGAATGCCCTGCCCCGCTAGACGATTCGCTCGCGGATATACGCGCTGGCATAGTCCAGCACCGAGACCACGATGGCAATGGCCAGCACGGCAACCCCTGCCTGCTTGTAGCGCAGCAGGTTGATCTGCTGCTGGAGCAAAAAGCCGATGCCGCCGCCGCCCACAAACCCGATGATGGTGGACATGCGCACGTTGATATCCCACCGGTACATGGTGAAGGCGATATAGGGCGGCACCACCTGCGGCACCACCGCGTAGATGATGGTCTGCAGCCGGTTCGCGCCGGTAGACATGATCGCTTCGATGGGGCCGGAGTCGATGTTCTCCACCTGCTCGGAATAGAGCTTGCCCAGCGCCGCGATGGAGTGCAGAGTCAGCGCCAGCACCCCCGCGAACGGCCCTACCCCCACCCAGATCACGAACACGATGCCCATGATCAGCGGCTCGATGGAGCGCAGCGTATTGAGCACGGTGCGCGACGTGTCGTAGATGGTCATGCCCAGCGGGAAATTGCGGCTGGTACCGCTCAGCCCGCCGGAGATACCGCCGAGCAGCGCGCCGGTCAGCGCGGAGATCGCCACGTGTTCCTCGATCTTGAACAGGCCCAGGTCGCGCATGGTATTGGCAGGCAGCCGCTGATCCACCACCGCGCGCACCAGGTCGATCTCCAGCGCAACCAGGATGAAGGTGATCACCGCGCCCACCACATAGATGACCGTGCGCGCGCTGCGCTCGACCGAGCTTTGCTCCGCCTTGATTTCGTGACGGGCGAGCAGGCCCACCGCCTGCACCAACTGCACCGCGATCTGGCCGCCGAGCAGCGCGGCGATCACCGGCGTCAGCAAACCCAGCAGCACGGCCTGCATCCCGATGTAGCCGGTGGCTGCCAACAGGATCGCGCCGGACAGCACCCCCAACGCCGCACCCAGCACATTGGCAACCGGCGCGTCGAGATGGCGCATGGGGCGCGACACCAGCGACGCGCCGAGCATCGACAGCCACATGCCAAGCCCCAGCGCCGAAAGTGCCGCCACCGTGAGCTTGATCAGTTCGCCAAGCGTTCCGGTGAAGCTGCCGAGATCGCTCAACAGCCCCTTGTTGAGCTTGCCACCGACCCATATCCCCAGGCCGCCCAGCACGCCCAACACAAAGATCAACAGCACCACCAGCAGCAGATTGAGCAGGATACCGCGCAGCCGGTCCGCCGGGCCACTCAGCTTGATCCGCGCCGCCGCGAACGAGATGGCGGCAAACAACGCGATGGCAGCAGGAATTGCGATCAGCCCAGGCCACGGGTCTTCGCCCAACGCCACGCCCCATTTGCCGATGGGCGCGACGAGCCATATCCCCAGCAGCGCCCCCACCGGCAGCAGCACAAACCCGACCAGCACGATGCCTAACTGCAATTCGATCTCGCGCATCAGGTTGCGCGCCGCGATGAAGCTCAGCACGATGGAGATCGGCAGCGCCAGTGTAGTCGCCATCAGCGCCAGGAAGATCGTCTCGACCATCTTCTCGATCACCGTCTCGGTGGTGCTGCTCAGCCGCGGCCAGCCGGACGGCACCAGGGTCTGGATGTTCAGCGGGTGAGTCTTGCCGAGCAGCCCTCGTCCTTTGGGGACCTTCAACAAGACGGTGAATCCGCCCGCGCTGTCCACGTCGAAGGTCGAGACTTCGCCGACCTCGGCAGAAGGGTCGGTGCTAGAGGCCACCCGGAACGGCATCTTCTGGCCGGACTCCATGACCAGGTTAATGCGGGCAATCGCGCCCTCCGGGAAGTTCACGCCGCGCACGGTGATGATCCCGTCCGGTTCGGCGCAAGGCGGGTCAAACATGAGGTACGCGTCGCCGCTGACCTCCACCCGCCCATCGGGAAGCTCACCCTGGGGGCAGCCGATAGTGTAGGCGGCCTCGAAGTCCTGGGTTTTGCGGTCGCGGGTGAAAATATCGGGCGAGAGCAGCTCGCGCATGGCGCGCGAGACCGAAGCCTGCCGGGTGGGGTCTTCTACCTCTTCCAGGCTGATGTCGGTAATGTTCCACCCATAGGCATAAATCACCACGCCAACGGCGATGATGAGCACGGTCATCAGGGTGCGGAACGCACGACGAGTCGATGGAATCTGTTCGTTCACTGGTCCGCCCCCTATGCGATCTCAACCCGGACGGCATCTTCGCCGTAAATATCCTTGAAGCGCTTCTCGTCGATCTCTTCCGGCAGCCCATCGAATTCCATGCGGCCATCCTTCAGCGCGATGATGCGGTCGGCATAGGTACGGGCCAGGCTCAGGAAATGCAGGCTGCACAGGATGGTGATGCCATCCTCTTTGTTCAGCAGCTCCAGGTATTTCATCACCGAGTGCGAGGTAGCCGGGTCCAGGCTGGCAACCGGCTCATCGGCCAGCATCAATTCCGGTTCCTGCATCAGGGCGCGGGCGATGCCCACACGCTGCTGCTGCCCGCCGCTGAGCTGGTCCGCGCGGATGTACGCCTTATCGCGAATGCCCACCCGTTCCAGTTTTTCGAGTGCTTTTTGCCTGTCGGCTGCCGAAAAATGGTTGGCCAGGCTCCACAGCGGGTTGGTATAGCCCAGCCGCCCGGCGAGCACATTGGTCAGCACGGGGGCGCGCCGGACCAGGTTGAACTGCTGAAAGATCATGCCGAACCGGCGGCGGATGTGGCGCAGCTCTTCATCGGTCGCGCCGGTGATGTCGATTCCGTTCCACTCGATTCGCCCTTCGGTTGGCTCAATCAGGCGGTTGATGCAGCGCAACAGGGTCGATTTGCCGGACCCACTCAGGCCGATGATGACCAGGAACTGGCCGTCCGGCACTTCAAAGGAGACATCTTTTAGGGCATGAACGCCGTTGTCATAAATTTTGGAAAGGTGTTCAATTTTGAGCATCAGTTGTTCCCCGGCAGGTGCACAGGCGGGCAGAGGAGAACACTCACCCTGCCCGCCTGGTGTGTCATGCGATCAGGTGCTAACACCCCGTCCGCGTGCCGGGCACAGAGCAGGACCAGCCCGCCGGCACCCGGCAGTTCGCGGAGAGGGGACCAGAGCCACTAGCCCCCGAAGATGTCTTCTTCGGTCAGGCCCAGAATCTCGAACTGGAGGCGCACCGGGTCGAAGGCGCTGTCCTCAATCTTGGCGATGCCGTTCCAGCTATACGCGGTGAACAGCGCGGTGGTGTTCCACGCCTCTTGATCGGCGGCCAGGTCGAACAGGGCCGTCATGATCTTCTCGCGGACGTCGGCGGGGAATTCCGGGCCAAAGCTCAGCGTATCGTTCGGGATCGGCTTGCTGATGGCCAGGATGCGAACCTTATCGACCACATCCGGGGCGGTCTCGCGCACGGCGCGGCGGGCATCGCGGATGTTCACCTCGCCGACGTACAGCTCGCCATCTTCGCCGATGTAGGACTCATCCACCGAGAGATCGAACGGTTCGGGCAGGTCGCCATCTTGCCAGGCAGCACCGGGCAGGATGGGCGGGGTGAAGTAGGTCGTCCCAAAATCCACTTCGCCGTTGTAAACGGCCAGGATGGTCTGGTTGTGGCCGCCGGTCTGACCCTCAGCGCCGGGGGTGATGCCGCGCGCCCGAAGCTCAACGGCAGGCACGATATAGCCGGAGGTCGAGCCGGGGTCGCCATAGCCCCAGGTCTTGCCTTCCAGGTCGCCCAGCACGTAGATGTCGCTGTCGCGACGGACGACGTACTGCGCCCAATAGACAGCGGAGCCGAAGCGCACGGCGGCGGCTTCAACCTGGACACCGCAGCGGTTGTTGGCGATCACATAGCCTGCTGCCGGGATAAAGCCCATCGTGCTGCCCGGAGCAGCGCACATGGCCTCAATCGTCGCCGCGTAGGAGGTCGGCACGAACACTTCAAACTCATACCCGGTCGCAGCCTTGAGCGCCTCAGCCAAGACTGCGCCACCCTCGACGATGGTTTGGGCCTCGCCAGAGGGCACAAAGTAAACCTGGATTGGGTTTTCCGCGGTGCCCAGGCCACCCTGCGCCGATGCGGGGAGTGCCACCGTCGCCGAGAGCACCATCACTACCACGAGCAACATAACAACCGATTTCTTCATTGCTGAAAACTCCTTTTTGGCTCTTGGTCAAATGTTCACAGGAGACCCCAAAAGAACCCCTGCTAACCACCTTACAGTGTACTCGATCATACCCGGATCGCCACATCGCCGCGCGGCGCATACGGCAGATTCGCGCCGCTGAGTGCTCACGCCAACTGGCGCTTGAGCCAGCGATCCCACAGCGTATTGCAGGCCGCCTCGAAGCGTTCTTCAAATACGCTCGTGATGACGGTGGTCACATCGTCATGGTTAGGGAACACCACGTAGGGCACCGGGTGACCCTTGATGCGGATAATCTCCGGGTCGTGCCCGGCGAGATCGTGCCAGTCCACCTCTTTGTACAGGCGCTCCAGCTTGGAATCGGGCAGGCCATGCTCAAGAATGCTGTCCGGGCGGTTCGGGTTGAAGCGCCGCCGGTTCTTGCGCAGCGATTCCTCATAGGGCACATCGATGTAAAAAATCGCCGCCTGCCGCAGGATGTCATCGGTCAGGTGGGCATAGGCCGCGCGGTAGCCGCCATGTTCCGTCCCGCGCGAGAACTCCACCAGCACGGTATACGTGTCGTGCAGGTCCGGCATGTCGCGGCGCAGCTTGTCATATTCCAGCCCCAGCCGGGCGATCAGCAGGTGCCACAGGGTTTCGGAGATGAAGTAGCCCTCCGAATCGGTGTGCAGGCGAGGATGACCGAACGTCTTTTCCAACAGCGCGTCTTCTTCAAACCAGGTCCACAGCATGGGAAAGTCGTCCAGCTCGATCAGCTTGCCGAGGTGAAAGCGCTCGCGCCGGACATCATCGGGCAAGTGTTTGAGGTAATGGGTGATTTCGCTTTTCCCCGCAGCCGGACGACCGTTGAGGATGAGGAGGGGCAAAAAAGAAACCATGGCGGCTGCGCTCTTTTCCGATCCGACCATCCGTTGATGCTCGTATTATGACCCAACTGGCGCGTCTGTGCCAGATCCCCCTTTCACCGGGCGCTTGCAAAACCTGACAGCGAGTCTTTCGGGCAAACACCGGCCTCACCCCAAACCGAGCCGCTCCCTGCGGGTTCGGCTCGGTTTTGCCCCTCTCCAAAAAAAGTTTTGGAGAGGGGCGGCGCGGCCCGTTCCTGGCCGTGCGGGGTGAGGCCAGATCGCCTGTCCAGCGAGTGCCCGGTTTGTCAAGTGGTTGCCTGTCAACTTTTGCTCACACCCCTTTCACCGGGCGCGGGGAGGCACATGGCGCGCGGCAGGGTGTGGTTCCGAAAAGCGAACCATGACCCAAGTCCTGTGTATTTCACAAGATTGTTATGATATGATTGAAGTATATTCGGGGCCGCACGATGTGATCCTTTGTCAATCCCTCTTCCGCGTTCCCCCACCTGGCTCGCAGTTATCCGCTCTCTTCCATCTCATCCCCATCTCATCGAGCCCAATAGTGAAAAGGGAGTTTTTTCAATGGCAGAAAAGAAACCACCCGTTTCGTCCGATACCTTAGAATGTTGTCCCGATTTTCCCCGTAAGCCGATCTGCGACACGCTGAACCTGCGCTACCGGTTCCCCACGCGAGTCCGGGTCGGCACAGCCAACCAGCAGCAGGTGATCCCTGCCGAGATCGTGCTGCATTTCCAGCTCGAACGATGTTCGGGGCCGGTCGTGGTCGGCGATCCCATCTATTCCACCACGCTTTTACCTGGCGAAAGCGTGCGCCTGTTCACCAGTGACCGGCACAGCCGCTGGAGCTACGATTCGGAATCCAGCCTGGCTTACCGGCACGAGACTACCTCTGAAGAATCGTTTTTCACCGCCGGCATGGCGCGCGCCATGAGCGACCTCACCGTGAGCGAGAGCGGGAAAACGTCCTCCAGCTATGAGGAATCGTGGGCGCAGGGCGGCGGCGGAGCCGAGGTCTCGCTGTTTGGGATCATCAACATCGGCGGCGGTGGCGGTGGCGGCAGCTACGATTCGAGCGCCGTCTCCGAATTCAGCCGCAGCCTGTCACAACATGCTGCGTCCGCGTCCGCCTATGTAGCGGCCAGCGTGCGAGCCAGCAGCTCGACGGCCATCGGCGAGGTTCAGCAGCGCGCCCACGCCGAAGGTCAATCCGAGGATCATTTCGAGTCCTCGTCGCGCACCTTCCGCAACCCCAATAAGTGCCACGCGGTAACCTACCTGTTCTACAAGCTCAACAAGGTGCAGACCATCCGGTTCCGGCTGGTCGCCATCGAGCGCCACATCTCGGATCCGCAGGCTCCCACCGGGGCCTTCCAGCGGACGCCGGTTGATACAACGGGCAGGCTGCAAATCGTTCCGCAGGCGATCCGCGCCAACAGCAAAGACCGGCTCGAAATGGAGCGGCTGGCGCGCACCAGCGCTGCTGAGCGCCTGCAAGCCGCTGCGAGCGGCGGGCTGCAGATGGATCGCGTCGGCGGGTTTGGCACGGTATTCACCGCTGCGTCCCTTGTCACGCCGGCCATCACCGTGGCCCCCATCTCAGCGAATGTGCGAGCGGAAGCGCTCAAGGCGCTGGACGCGGACCTGGCCGAAGCCGGGCTGCTGGACCCGAAGACGGGCAAGCCCAGCGAGCGCATCATCGCGGAACTGTCGTGGGAGCGCGAAGAAATTCTGCCCACCCCCGGCGTGATCGTCCGCGGCTGCCTGGATGAATGCGACACCTGCGAACCGGCCCTCGCCCGCGAGATCGAGCTTGACCTGGAGCGCAAGAAGCTGAAGAACGAGCTATTGAAGCGCCGTATCGAACTGCTCGACCAGGCGCAGGAATATCGCTGCTGCCCGGAAGCCGAAGACGACGACTGATTTCACCGGAGTCCCCATCCCTGCCCCCGCTCGGCCCCTGAGCGGGGGCGTTTTTGTGAACCGACAGCCCTCCTCAATCCCCCTCCTCCCAAATCCACCGCCACACGCACAGATTCCGACTTGCAGCGGTGTACGGGCGAAATTCAGAGTTTTGATGTATCATCGGCGCTCAAACTCACCGGACCCAGAAAGATGGAGGCCGATGGACGATACGACCCTGGTCCTGCTGCTCCTGCCGCTGATCGCAATCCAGCTCTGCCTGATGATCTACGCGCTGTACGACATCCACAAACGGGGCGGTGTGCGTCCACCGCTGCCCACCTGGGCCTGGGTGCTGATCGTGGTCCTGGGCGAGATGATCGGTCCGGTGCTCTATTTCATCTTCGGGCGCAAAGAAGACTGACCGCCCGATGAATGCCATTGAGATTCACGGTCTCGTCAAGCGCTTTGGGGCGTTCACGGCGCTGCATGGAATCGACCTGGTCGTGCCGCGCGGGGCCATCTTTGCCTTCCTGGGACCCAACGGGGCGGGCAAGACGACCACGCTGAGGATCATGACCGGGCTGGCGCGCGCTACGGCGGGCCGCGTCGTCATCGAGGGGATCGAGGTGGGCAGCGGCCAGCGCCCGCCGATCGGGTCACTGCCGGACGCGCCCAGTTTTTACGGCTGGATGACCGCGCGCGAGTTCCTCACTTATATCGCCCGGCTGCACGGGCTGGAGAATCCGCCCATTGATGCGACGCTGGAACGGGTGGGCCTGCTGGACGCAGCGAAAAAACGGGTCGGCGGCTTCTCGCGCGGGATGAAACAGCGCCTGGGGCTGGCCCAGGCCCTGCTGCCGCAGCCCTCGGTCCTGCTGCTCGACGAACCGGTATCTGCGCTGGACCCGGCGGGGCGCAAAGAGGTGATGGATATCCTCAGCGACCTGCGCGATCACCTGACGGTCTTTTTCTCCACCCACATTCTGAACGATGCCGAGCGGCTCTGCGACGAAGTCGGCATCATCGATCGCGGGCGGCTGGTGCTCCAGGCCCGGCGCGACGATCTGCTCGCCCGGTATGCCCAGCCGATCCTGGAGATCGATGTGCAGCCGGGGGACCAGACCCGGCTCCAGGCGCTGGCCGCCCAGGTTGCCGCCCAGCCCTGGCTGGAACGCTCAACGCTGGAAGGGCCGCGGCTGCGCCTGTATCTGCACGACGTGGACGCTGCCCGCCGCGATCTGCTGCCCCGGCTGGTCGGGCTGGCCGTGGTGCGCTTTGAGATGCTCGGCGCGACGCTGGAAGATGTTTTCCTGCGCCTGACCCAGGGAGAGACGGTGTGATGCGTGTGTTTGGCGTTCAGCTTCACAAGGAACTGCTCGAACTCTGGCGGACGCGCAAATTGATCGTGGTGCTGGCGGTGCTGGTTGCGTTTGGCTTTCTCTCGCCCATTCTGGCCAAAATCACGCCGGACCTGCTCAAATCGCTGGGCGAAGGGCAGGGCAGCAACATCACCATTATCATCCCAGAGCCGACCACCAACGACGCGATCGATCAGTTCATCAAAAACACCACCCAGTTTGGGCTGCTGCTGGCCGTGTTGATGAGCTTTGGCGCGGTGGTGAGCGAGCGCGAACGCGGGCAGGCGGCGCTGATGTTCGCCCACCCGCTCCCGCGCGAGACGTTTGTGCTGGCGAAGTTTGCGGCGCTGGCGATCCTGTTTGGAGCCGGGCTGATTGTGAGCGCGGCTGCCGACTATCTGTACACGGTGATCCTGTTCGACGC
Organism: Anaerolineae bacterium; assembly: GCA_034429275.1. Lineage (GTDB taxonomy): Bacteria > Chloroflexota > Anaerolineae > Aggregatilineales > Aggregatilineaceae > DAOUFU01. The sequence goes on from DAOUFU010000098.1 coordinate 15,290, forward strand.
GCCGCACGTGGGCGGATTCCTGGCCATGCTAGCCCTGCTCTACCTGTGGCTGCTGAGCCTGATCGCGCTCTCGTTGCTGGCCAGCACGCTGGGCCGCTCGGTGACGAGCGCAGGCGGCATTGCGTTCGTGTTCGTGGTGCTGTTTTTGATGGCGGGGATGCTCACCACGCTCGCGCCGGATAAACTGACGACCTGGGGCCGCGCCCTGGCCATCCAGGCGGAGAGTCCGGCACGGTGGGGCGCATTGGTCACCACCGTGACGATCATCGCCCTGGCCGTCGGCGCGAGCTGTGCGATCCTGCGCCGCCAGGAAATCGGCTGAGCGGCAGCAGGCACTTGTTGGCGCGGTTGCCGGTATCAGGCAACCGGATTATGCTAGGCGTCAAGGGATTATCTAGACAATGGGCCGCCACGCTGAACGTTTTTGCCTACGTAACCACACCGGAGCGGGTCGATCAGTTGATCGTTTGCCTTGATGGCGCGATTCATGGTGGATCATAAGGAAGACATGGCCGCCTACGCTCGGACTCAGCCGAAAACCCTGGGCATGATGGGAACCAGCCTGGTGACCATCATGCAGAATCAGATCTGGCACGGAGCCATTCATGCGGCCCAGGCGCGCGGCGTGCGCCTGATCTACTACCCGGTGGTGAGCCTGGCGTCGTTCCCAACCTTCGCGGCCAGCACCCAGGTCTTGTTTGACTGTGTCGATAGTGCGAACATTGACGGGCTGCTGATCTGGTATGCCGGGATCGCGGAAGGGTTAGCGACCGGCAGGGGCAACGCCGTCCTCGATCGTTTCCAGGGACTGCCGGTGGTGACCATCGGCGGGCAGTTTTCGCAGTTCCCAGACATCTCCATCGACAACTATCACGGCACGCGCGCGGCAGTTGAACATCTCATCCAACAGCACGGGCGGCGGAATTTCGCATTCGTTCGTGGGCCGTCCGGCCACCCAGACGCCGATGAGCGGTTTCGCGGCTGGATGGAGACGCTCTACGACCACAACATCCCCCTCCAGCCGGGCCGGGTCGCCGAGACGTTATTCGTGCTCGATGTCGCCGCGGCCACGACTGAGGCAGCCGTCACCCGGTGGCTTCAGGAACCTGGCCCCCGACCCGATGCGATCGTGACCGCCTCCGACTACATGGCGCTGGCGGCGATCAGGGCGGTAGAAGCCTGTGGGCTACGCGTTCCGGACGATGTCGCCATCATCGGGTTCGACGACGTGCGTCACGCCCAGGCCAACATCCCCGCGCTGACCACCATTCACCAGCCGTTTTATGACATGGGCCGCCAGGCCGTCGAGATGCTGCTGGCGCTGATCGACGGGCACCCGCTGCCCAGCCGCACGCTGATCCCGGCCCCGCTCATCGTGCGCGAATCCTGCGGATGCACCCCGCACCCGCTCCAGGTGATCGGCGGTGAGTCGCTCACTCTCTCGCCGCCCCATCCACCCACGCCGGACTTGTCCGACGAACAGCTTGCCGCCCGGCTGCGGAGTCTTCCGCAGATTGCCCGCCTGCCCGTTGACCAGATCGCCGCGCTCGAACGGCACTTTGAGGGCGAAATCAGCCCCACCACCCCCCAGGGCTTTCTGAACGATCTCAGGCGGCTGCTGATCGCGGGAATCACCCCCCATTTCGACGGGACCGCGTGGCAGGCCGCGATTTCCGCGCTCAGGGCATCCGTGCTGTCCCGCTTTGATGGAGAAGATGCCCGCCTGGTCGAGGATATGTTCGACCAGGCGCGGATGCTGGTCACCGAGGCGCTTCAGCGCGCCCACTTGCGGCAGTGGATCGACGCCGAAGACCAGATCGAAGGGCTGCGCCGCACATCGGAGGCCCTGCTGGCCTCGTTCGGGCAGCAGGTGCTGCTCAGCACGGTCAGCGAGCAACTGCCCGCGCTGGGATTCCCCGGCATCTACCTGTCCATCTACAACGATCCCGACCGCCCGGAAGTCTCGTCCACGCTGATCCTGGCTTACCGCGATAACCGTACCATCGAGCTGCCGCCGGAAGGGGTGCGCTTCTCGACCCGGCAGCTTGTCCCTCCCGATCTTCTGCCGCCCGATTCAATCACTCCCCTGGTGGTCGAGCCGCTCTATTTTGGCTCCCAGCAGTTGGGCCTGGTAGTGCTCGAAGTCGGCCCACATCAGGGGATGATCTACGAAAATATGCGGGACGAACTGAGCAGCGTCCTGCAAGGCTCCCGGCTTCTGAGGCAGGTCCAGCAGCACGCGGCCCAGCTTGAACAACGCGTAGCCGAACGAACTGCCGATCTCAAAGAGGCGATCAGCCGCCTGGTGATGGAGATCAACGAACGGCAGAGCGCCCAGGAAGCGCTCGCCCGCGAGCGCAACCTGCTGCGCACGTTGATTGACAGTATGCCCAACCTCATCTTCGCCAAAGACACCGAGGGCCGCTTCATCCTCAAAAACGAGACGGATGCGCGCCTGATGGGGGCAAGCTCGCCGGACGAGACTATCGGCAAGACCGATTTTGATTACTACCCGTCCGATGTCGCCCAACGCTTCAAAGCCAATGACGATTACGTGCTCAGCACGGGCAAGCCGCTGCTCAACCGCGAGGAGAGCATCGTCGATGCCCAGGGGAACGAGCGGTGGTATGTCACCAGCAAAATCCCCCTGCGCGATTCCCAGGGGCGCATTATCGGGCTGGTGGGCATGGGGCACGACATCACCCGGCGCAAGCAAGCCGAAGAAGCACTACGCCGCAGTGAAGAAGCGGCGCGCGAATTCCAGGAGAAGCTCAAAAACCTGCAGGAGATCAGCCTGGAGCTGGTCTCGGCGGAATCGATTGAGACATTTTGCGTCAGGGCCATCGAGTTGGGATGCAGCGCGCTGGGTTATGACCGGCTGGGCCTGGTGCTGTTCGATGACGAGTCTCAGGCAACTGCCAGCCGCTTTGGCATCGAATCCGATGGAAAGCTGCGCGCTGAGTATAGCGTCCCCTACCCAGGCCCCAACGATGGCATCGTGCTGAGTGGAGTGCTGGCCAACCGGGAATCGGTCTATGTCAACGAAGACGCGGTGCTAGGCGATTTCGACCGCGTAGTCGGGCGTGGATGGAACATCATCACCGGGATATGGGACGGCAATACCAGCATCGGCTGGCTGGCGGCGGATAATTACTTCTCTCGCAAACCGATGATCCCTTACCAGGTCGAACTGCTCAACCTGTACGGCCTGACCATCGGCCACCTGGTGACCCGTAAACGGGCCGAGGCCGAAATCCGCCGGCTGAACAGCGAACTGGAGCAGCGAGTCCGCGCGCGCACGGCAGAACTTCAGGCTGCACACGACCGGCTCCAGGTGCTCAGCCGGGCCAAGGATGAATTTGTCTCGAACGTCTCGCACGAACTGCGCACACCGATCACCAATATCAAGCTGTATCACGACCTGCTCGACAAGCGCCCCGACCGGTTCAGCCACTATGCGGCCATTCTGCGCCGCGAGATCAACCGCCTGGAAAGCCTGATCGAGGCGCTGTTGATGCTCTCGCGGCTGGATCAGAACCGCGAAAAAATCACGTTTGTAGAGCGCGACCTCACCGCCCTGCTGCGCGAATTTGTCTCCGACCGCGAGGCACTGGCCGCCGAAAAAGACCTCACCCTCTCGCTGGAACTTGAGTCCGCGCCGATGATGGTCACCGCCGATCAGCGGCTGCTGGAACAGGTGCTGAGCATCCTGCTCACCAATGCGTTCGCCTATACTCCATCGGGCGGAAAGGTCACCGTGCGCTCGCTGGAACGGGCGGGCGATAGTGAGCATTGGGTCGGGTTCAGCGTGAGCGATACCGGGTGTGGCATCGCGCCGGAGGAACAGGCCCACCTGTTCGAGCGGTTCTTCCGCGGCCAGGCAGGGCGCGATTCCAACACGCCGGGCACCGGGCTGGGCCTGTCCATCGCCAAAGAGATCATCGAGCGGCACAAGGGGCAGATCGAGGTCTTCAGCGAGGGGATCGGGCGCGGGACCACGTTCACCGTGTGGCTGGCAGGCCAATGACGCACGCCCGCCGCACACAAGACACGCCGGGCTACATTCACCCGCCGCGCGCCACGCGCCACCCCACCCCGATCGCACTCACCGCGAACGCTGCCACTCCGAGCGTCGTCTCGCCCGATGCGTAGAGAATCGCGCTGCCGATCATCAGCCCGGCAAACGTCACCGAATGCGCCAGGTGCCGCACAGCGCGCTCCACCCGCGCGATCTGCTGCTTCAATTCCGGCGAGGGAGCGGCCTGCACCACCAGGTCGCCCTGGTCCGCCCGGCGCAGGACCGTTTCGGCCATCAGCGGAATGTGCGCGCCGCGCTGGGCCAGGCTCAGGCTCATCTTCGCCAGCGCTTCCAACGGCTGCCCGCTGAGCAGCGCCCGCAGGGTCTCCGGGTTGAGCAGGTCGCGCGGGGTGAACTTCAGCGGCAGCGGGGGCACCTCCGCCCCGCCGCGTTCCTTCGCCAGACGCCGCGCAAAGGGAGCCACCTCGTGCCAGGGATCAAACGCCGGGTCGATCTCCGTCACCAGCCCGGCCAGGATGCTCACCGCCCGTGTGAGCACAATGAAGTCCTGCGGCACCTGGAACGGCATCGAAAACAGCAGGTCGCGGAACTCGCGGCCCAGGCTCGCCATCTCGCTGACCGACATCCCCGCGATCTCCGAGAGGCTCATGCCCCACACCCGGTCGAACACCGCGCGCGACGCTTCTTCGATGCGCGCGAGGTCTGCGCCGGGCATCAGCACCCCCAGCCGCGTGTACGAGCGCACCAGCCGCGCGGCGTCGCGCGTGGTCAATGCGACCAGCATCTCGCGCAGCCCGGCCTCGATCTGCGGAGTCAGGTGCCCGACCATGCCAAAATCCACGAAGATCAGATAAAAGGGGCGTCCGTGCAACGGGGTGCCATCGGCGTGCTGGCCGCTCTGCGCGGGCGATCCCGGATCGAGCGGGTAAACGAACAGGTTGCCGGGGTGCGGATCGGCATGGTAAACGCGCTGGGTGAATACCATCCACAGGTAGGCGGTGATCAGGCGGTGCGAGACATCGCGCCGGTCGATGCCCGCCGCTTCCATCTGCGCGTAATCGGTGATCTTGATGGCGGTCACATCCTCCAGCGTGAGCACACGCCGCGTTGAATGTGCGCGGTAGACGCCGGGGATGTATACGCCTTTGTCCTGGGCGAACAGGCGCTGGAACAATTCGACGTTCTGCGCTTCGTGCTCATAGTCGAGTTCGAGCCACAGCAGCGCGCTGAACTCGGCCAGCAGCGCCGGGACATTGGCGCGCCGGGCGATGAACCCCAGCCGCATCAACCACCGGGCGATCACCTCCAGCGCGCGCAGGTCGGTATGCACCAGCGACCGGATGCCGGGCCGCTGCACCTTGACAATGACACGCTCGCCGCCCGGCAGCCGCGCGCGGTGCGCCTGCCCCAGCGACGCTGCCGCCACCGGGACCGGGTCGAACAGGGTGCACCGCCCCTCCACCCCGCCCAGGTCTTCATCGAGCGTGGCGCGCAGTTCGGCGAAGGGCACCGTCGGGACCTCATCCTGCAGGCCCGCAAGTTCCTCGATGACTTCGGCAGGCAGCACGTCCGCGCGGATGGAGATGAACTGCCCCAGCTTGATCATCACGCCGCCCATCTGCACGGCCATCTCGCGAAATTCGCGCGCCCATCGGCGGAGACGCTGCGCCCGTCCACGTGCGACCGCCCGCTCGCCGAAGACGCGCCGCACGATCAGCTCCCACCACAGGGCGCGGCCAAACAGCCAGGCTGCAACCCACAACGTGCGCCGGTAGCGCGACCAGTGAATACGCTCGGCGCTCAGATCCGGCGGCGGAGATGGCGAGACAGGGGTTTGGGGACTCATGGGCATTCCAGGTTTTGCTGCTGGGCCGGGCAGCCGCGCACTCACGCCCGGTTACCTGTTATACACGCCCGGCGCGCCTATGCTCAGTGAACCGGCTGCCTGCGCGAACGCTAGCGGGTGACCCTGGTGATCAGCGCTTCGAGATAGCGCGAGCGAAGCTGCTGCCGGGCCAGTGTTCGCCGGACCGGGGGCAGCCGCAGAATCGCGCCCAGCACGGCGGCCAACGCGCGGTGACTCCACAGCGTGCGGCGGTCGAAGACCAGGTCCTGCAGTTGGCCGCGCTCGGTTGCCGCCAGCACCACGCGGTGCGCAAAAGTCAGCGGGGTGATCACCCGCCGGGCGCGCGGGCGCATCGTGATCCCCTGCGGCGCGCAGACTCGCGCGCAGACGCCACACCCCAGGCAGATGTCCTCATTGAGCCGGGCTTTTTTACGCTTTGGGTGGGCCGGATCATGTGCCGAGACCAGGGCAATAGCCTCGACCGGGCAGTGATTGACGCATTGGCCACAGCCGTTGCAGCGATCCTCATCCACTTCGGGCAGAAAGTTGGAGGTGTGCAGCGGGTTGCTCAGCGCAAACCGCCGGGCCGCGATCAGCGCTTCGCAGCAGCAACCGCAGCAGTTGCAGATGAAGTTCACCCCCTGGCGGGCGTTATCGCCAAACTGCACCAGGTTGCTGTCATACGCCGTTTGCAGCAGGTCCATCCCCTCGGCGACATCCACAGACCGGGCGAAGCCGTGCCGGATCAGGCTCTGCGCGGTCTCGTTGAACGTCATGCAGATGTCCATCGGCGCATCGCAGGCGTGATCGAGATGCTGCGCCTTGTGGCGGCAGTAGCACATGCTGATTCCCCGCGCAGAGGCGGTTTTGATCACCTCCGACGCGCGCTCATAATCCATGATCTGCACGCCGGGCATCAGCACCTGCTCGTTGATGAAGATGCGCCCCGGTTTGGTCTCGCCTGTGGCCACCAGGTCGCGCATAAAGTCCTCTTCCACCGTGCAGTACTGGTGATACAGCTCGGCCAGCCGCTTCTGATCGAGATCATCGCGCACCCGCATCATCGAAAACTCGAAGAACCCGGCCATTGGCGGCGGCAAGGTATACATCAGCCGTCCATCGTCGTGCTGCACATCGACCAGGATGGCGCGGTCCGCCAGCCCATCGAGCACCAGGCGGGCGGCGGCGAGGTCCATCTTCCAGATATTGGCGGCGTCTTGCGCGGTGAACGGCTGGATCGGAAGCTGTGCGACGAGTTCCGCCTCGCGCTCACTGAACAGCATCTTCAGGATGTCGTAGAGGGCGGCAGAGGGTGGCGCGCCCTGTGGGAAGCGGTTGATTCGCTCGACCAGCCGGGTATAGGCCGGGGCATGGCCATCGCTCGATGCAGGCATGATGATCCCCTCAAGGTGTGTGCACGGCGCTGCTTCAACTATACCCCTGCCGGGCGAAAAATCCTACGCATCGCCTGGCCCTGGGTGCATTCCAAATTGGGGGCGAAATTGTGAGGACTTCGCCCCCGTCGTGCATTTTGATAAGGTGAGCGGATAGGGGCGGGCGAACGGCTGGCCTCACCCCCGCGCGGCCAAAACCGGGCCGCTTCGCCCCCTCTCCGAAAATTTTCGGAGAGGGGGCAGGCCAAGCGCCTCCCATGAGGCGCGCAGGTCGGGGGTGAGGCCGGACTCTCGTGGGGCACCATCGCCGGTTATTTTCTCAACGTGCACGAGCGTGCGGCGAAACGGTGGCGTGCACTTTCGTGGAATACACCCTCAATATTCAACACGTGTTGACTACACCTGTAAAGCAGTATAGACTGGATTCATG
>DAOUFU010000099.1:0-3827 GCA_034429275.1 Anaerolineae bacterium
CAGCAGCAGCCCGCCCAGGCCGATCCGCCCATAGCCCACCATATCCAGCGCGGACTGCTGATCGGCCAGCAGCCGAACGGCCAGCCAGGCGACCAGGTAGAGCAACGATGCCAGTCCGCCCGCCGCCGCCACCGGCAGCGCGACTGCGACTCGTACCTCGCTGCGAGTGCGGCTGCCCCAGGCTTCGATCAACAGCGCGGGGGCCAGCGCCACCAGCACCAACCCGCCCAGAATCACCGCGCCGAGCACGGGCAGCGATCACGCCCCGACCAGCCAGCCGACCGCCACCGCCCACAGCGCCAAATACACCAGCGGGCGCGGTCCCTGTGCTGCCGCCGCGTCATCCAGGGCGCGGATCGCAAAATAGATCGCCAGTGTCACCCAAAACGTGGCGAACGAATCCACCGTCCAGAACGACGATAACTGAAGCGCCAGCGCCGCGAAGCTGTACAGCCCCGCCGCCAGCAGGCCGACCCATCGCCCATACAGCCGCCGCCCGATCAGGAACAGCACCAGCACCGTCAGCCAGTCGGCCAGCGCTGCCACGCTGCGCCCGATCAACTGCGCGCCGCTGTAGCCTTCCCAGTGCGTGGTGATCACGTGCTTCGCCGCCGCGTCGGGATCAAACGCCTGCAGGAAGGCGTGCACATCCTGCGACAGCCGCGAACGCGCCACCCCCGCCGCGTGCGTGGTGAACAGCGGGAACTCGCCGTAAACATACAGCCCCTTGCCCAGGTTATTCGGGTTCAGCGGCGAACATTCCGCGTCGAAATAGCCGCCCAGCCCGCTGCCAGGATAGCGCGCCTCGCAGCGCGCACGGTGCGCTGCCTGCTCCGCCTCGGTAGAATCGGTGAAGCGCAGCGTCGGCGAATCCAGCAGCGTCACCACCTCGGTCAAGAAGCGCTCATCCGGGTGCAGATGCGTGTAATCGTCCCAGTTCTGGTGATCGAAGCGCAGCCAGCCCGAAACGGCCAGCACCAGGGCCAGCAGCGTGTAAAAGATCGCGTCTGCCCGGCGGATTGGCGGCACGAAGTGGGCCGGGCGTGCAGGGGGCGCGGATGGCGCGCCCGGTTCGTCTACCGGCTCCGGCGTGCGAGCGTCCGGCTCCCACAGCGGCGAGTCGTCAGCTTCGCGCGCCTCGTTCACGGCGAAATCGTCTTCTGGCATGTCTTCGATGGGATAATCAACGGGTTCGGTCAAAACGCATTCCTGGCAGTGTGCAGCATCGTCTGGCGCAAAAAAACACGAGCGGCAATCATACCACGAAAACTACACGCACAGCGCGCGGATTCCTCACTGGGGTGCGTGCAAAACCTGACAGCGAGTTTTCCGTGCAAACGCCGGCCTCACCCCAAACCTCACCGCTCCCTGCGGGTTCGGCTCGGTTTTGCCCCTCTCCAAAACTTTTGAAACTTTTGGAAAGGGGCGGCGCGGCCCGTTCCTGGCCGTGCGGGGTGAGGCCAGATCACCCGTCCAGCGAGTGCCCGGTTTGTCAAGTGGTTGCCGGTCAATTTTGCTCACGCCCCCTCACTGCGCGCTGCCGGGCGGCGCGAGATAGATGGTGAACTCGCCCGTCTGCATGCCGAACTGCCCCTCGTACTGGTAGCGATACACGTCCATCTCTCCGCCGGGGTAATGCGCGCGCAGCCAGTCGGCGGTTTCGGTATCGCTGGAATTGAACATCACGAACATCGGCCTGGTCGGGTCATAGGCGTAGGGCGTGCCCGCATTTCGCGCGATCTGCAGAGGCAGCACATCACGCGCGATCAACCCGTTCGGCCAGCGGATGTCGCCCGCCACCGCGCCCAGAATGCGGTGATCCAGCCAGTGCGGGTAGGCCACCATGAAGGCGTTGCCATAGCTGCCCTCGCCCTCGGCAAAGGCGCGCATCGGCGCGGCGATGGCGTGATAGGGCTTCCAACTGCTGGCATATTGCAGCCGGTAATCGGTGAAAAACACCTTGCGATCCGTGCTCCACGAGGCCCACAACACCCCGGCGATCACCATGCCCGCCAGCGCCCCGCCCAGCGCGATCCGCCTTGCCCGCACGCGCACCCGCGCGCCCGGCCATTCCGCCAGCCGCGCCGCCCACACGCCCAACGGCAGCGCCGCCATCAAGAAGGCGGGCGGAATCACCCCGCTCGCCCGCGTAAAGCTCGGATTCTCGATGGTATAGGCCAGCGTCAGCGCCGAGGGCAGCAGCATGATCAGCACCGCCGCCGGAATCAGCACGAAGACCGGGGCGCGCCGCCGGATCGCCCACGCCGCCCACAGAACCGCGCCCAGCGCCAGCAGGCCGCCCGTCGGACCGTCCAGCGCCGGGTAGCCGCCGGGATTGCTGATCCAGCCCGCGTCGCCTTCCCAGTGCGCCATGCGCAGCGCGTCGGCGTAGTTGTCAATGAAGACCGCCCGCTCGTCCCAGAAGCGCTCGACCTGCTCGCGCAGCGACGGCTCATACGTCACCAGCGAACCGCTGGCCGGGTCCAGCCGCACAAACGCTTCTTCGCCGAACATGCGCCCGCGCGTCCGGTTCCAGAACTGGTCCGGCTGCACCTGGCTGTAATGAATCATCGGCACCATCAGCGCCAGCGCCATCACCGCCGCCGCCAGCATCCCGCCGCCCAACCGCACCACCGGCGACCGTCGGCCCCGCGCAGCGAGCGCCACCACCGCCAGCCAGACCATCGCCACCAGCGGCACCAGATCGACCAGCCGCGCGCCGACACTGCCGGGTCCGCCGGGCAGTACACCCACCGCCAGCCGGTAGAACGCCAGCGGCAGCCCGGCCACCGCAGCCAGCGCCGCCGTCTCGCCGATCATGCGCCAGGCGGCGCGCCGCGCGCGGATCACCAGGGTCAGCGCTGCCAGCCCCGCCCCCGCCGCGACCACCAGCGGCAGCATCCGGTTCGCCTGGTAAAAATCCACCCCCGCGCCCAACACCAGGCCCAGCGCCAGGTGATCGCGCAGCCGGTCGCCGCGCATCATGCGCGCCAGCAGGCCGATCACCAGCGCCGTCGTGAGCGGAGTCAGCACGATGCGCAGCCCCAGCCGCGACAGCATCAGGTGCCACGAGCTGATCGCCACCAGCCCGGCCAACACCAGCCCCACCCAGTTCCCCAACCGGCGATCCTGGGCCGTGTCTGTGCCGAACACCTGCCGCGCCATCCACCACAGCACGGGAATGGTGATCACACCCTCGATCACGGTCGCCAGCTTGAGCGCCTCGAAGCTGAATCCCACGCCGGGAATCTGCGCCACCAGCGCCACCAAATACATCTGGAAGCCCTCGCGCCCGCCGTTGTTGGGGAAGAAAACCGCGTAATACCCCTCGTGCACCCGCAGCGCGTCCAGCAGTTTTTCGATGTGGTCGCTGGTCATCTCCGGCGGCACCGCGCGCAGATCGACCAGGCGGATCACCGCCGCCAGCCCGGTGATCGCCGCCAGTGCGGGCAGCGTCCACGTCACCCGCACACCCGCGAGCCGCTGCCGCCACGCCCGGCCATACGCGCGGACTCGTGCCGCCCCGGTCAGCACCCACAGCCACCCGATCACGCTCAGCGCCCAGGCGAATGTCCCGCCGCCGGTCAGCACCACATCGACCACGCGCCCGGCAGCGTCCGCCCGCACGTTGAGCGCATAGGCCAGCCCCGACGCCAGCAGCGCAAACGGGATCACCACCAGTTGGCCGATATGCGCCTGCACCCACACCCACACATCGCCGGGTTCCGGCGCAGGCTCCGGGGATGGCGATTTCCCGGCGGAAGGCTGCGACCCCGCCTCCGCATTTTCTGCGGACGTGTCCGCGGGCGTGTCCGCGGCCGCGCCCG
>DAOUFU010000100.1:0-79746 GCA_034429275.1 Anaerolineae bacterium
GTGGATGGTTTTGCGAGGGTGGTTACGACGCTGTAGGCTGACCGAGACGTGCAAGCGTGGAGGTCAGGGAAGAGAGTGTGTGTTGGTGGTTATGGCGGTGAGGGTACACCCGGTCCCATCTCGAACCCGGCTGTTAAGCTCACCCGCGCCGATGGTACTTGGAGCGTAGGCTCCTGGGAGACTAGGTCGCTGCCAACCCAACCCTTCCTTGACCTCTTGCTGTTTGTTCCCCTCAGTGATTCTTCATACGAATTTCGACGCCGTGCCTCAAGATGAAGGGGCCGGCGTTTTTTGTCTGCGGCAGGGGTAGTGTATACTCTTGTAGGGGTGCAAGGATCGGCGCGCAGACCAGGAGGTTCCCGTGATGCGACGGATGATCGTAATACTGGCGGCAGCTGCAATAGCCGGATTGGCGGCGGCTGGATGCCAGGGAAGGGTGAGCACCGTCGAGTCGACTCCTACGTTTACGCCGGACTTTCGTTCGACCGCGCGTGCTCAAGCCCAAGAAGCGACTCGTGTTGCCGAAATTCGCGCCCTGACTCTCACGCCGCAGCCCACACCCACCTACACGCTGACGCCTACCCGTACGCCGACGGTTACCCCATCCTTGACCCCGACGCATACGCCAGACATGACCGGGACAGCTTTTGTTGAAGCTGAGCGCGCGACACTGGTAGCCGCTGCCCTGGCTGCTACACTCACGGCCCAGCCGACGGTGACGCCGCTGCCCAGCGCGACAGCCACCCATACACCGACCGAGACGCCAACCCTCACAGATACTCCTGAACCTACCGCTTCCATGACACCCGATCGTACCGCTACCGCGGCGGGTACATCTACCCAACAGGCGGTTATTGCGCAGGCGGTGGAGGCGCCCCTGGCGGCGCGGCCCACTTCCACTCATCCCCCGACCGCGACCATTTCGCCCAGCCCGACCGCATCGCTGGAACCGACTCAAGATGGCCTGGCGACCCTGCGTGCCTGGTCCACCCAACAGGCCGTGATCGCGCAGGCGGTAGAGGCAACCCTGACAGCACAGCCGAGTGCTACTCCGCCGCCAACTGCAACGGTTCTTCCCAGCCCGACCGCATCCCTGGGACCCACATTGGATGGATTGGCAACCCTGCGCGCGCGGGCGACTCAGCAGGCAGTCATCGCCCAGGCGGTGGAGGCGACTCTGACGGCGCAGCCGACCGCTACGGCGACGGCGACTGCAATACCCAGCCCGACGCCCTCTTTGACGCCGCCACCCACCAATACGCGTATGCCTACGGCCTCGCCTACGCCGACGGTCTCGCCCAGTCCGACCATAGTGCCAACTGCCACGCTTGATGGGATGGCAACTCTCCGGGCGCAGGCGACGCAACAGGCGGTCATCGCGCAGGCGGTGGAGGCGACCCTGGCAGCACAGCCGACCGCTACTCAGCCACCGACTGTAACCGTTCCGCCCAGCCCGACGGCATCTTCTTCACCGACACAGACACCCGTGCCCACGATGGATGCTCGTGGCACACTGGCCTATCAGGCGACGCTCAACGCCAGGATCGCCGAGGCTGTTGAGGCAACATTGGCCGCATGGCCAACCGCGACAGCGACGCCGACGGTGACTGCTGTCATTTTGTCGCCGACAGTGTCGCCGACAGTATCGCCGACGTTTACCCCGACGGTGACTGCTGCCATTTTGTCGCCGACAATGTCGCCGGCAGTGTCGCCGACAGCGACGCCAACGGCAACGCTGGCAGCGACGCCGACAGCCACTGCATCCCATACGGCGACTTCTCGCCCTGCGACAGCTACCCGGTTCCCGCCCGAAATGCCCAGCCCGACAGAGTTGGTGACTGTGACGCCCAGCGCAACTTCGACGGAATTTGCGACGGCAACCGCTTCGGTGACCTGGACACCATTGCCCACTGAAGAGCGGACTCCGATCGTTGAACCTACTTTGACCGAGGAACCCAGCGCGACCGCACCACCTGCGACCGCTGTGCCCGTGACGCCGGTCATGGAATCCCCGGTGCCGAGCGCTACAGCGGTAGAACTGGCAACGGCTGACTCCCTGGCCGTGACGGCTACGGCGATGGTGGTCGCCGCTACGGAAATCGCCCAGGCTCGCGCGGCATCCGCCGCGGCGCTGGGCCTGAGCTTCCCCGTTCCACAGGGATGGAGCGTCCCTGATCGGTTGAACGCGAACAGCCTGTACCTGAACCGCGGTGACGTGCGCCTGTTCATCTATCGCGGAGATGCGACCTACATGCAGCAGAACTGGGGAATCCCTGCCGGTGCAACACTGGACGAAGCAGCCAGCGCTCTGGCGGACTATGTGGGCGAAGCGGAAATTGTGCCCTATGAGTCCGAGCGGGCCCGGTTGATCCAGCGCCCCAAGGCCACCCCGCTCGCAGGAGTGATCTACCTGGTCGAGTTGGAGGGCGATGAATGGGTGCTCGTCTCGGCCAATTTACCGCTGTACCAGGTTGAGGCGGTTCGAGCAGAAACACTCGATCCGCTGGTTGCCAATCTGAAGGTTATCGGCCCAGTGAGCGAGTATGCAACCCCTACCCCTGCACCGCTGCCTACAGGGACCGGTGGCCCAAGCCCCATCTTGATGACGGCTACCCAGGTGATCCTGGAGGCGACCAAGATTGCCGCCGGGTATGCCTCTCGCACGCCGATTGCGCCGTCCGCGACGCCTACGCCTGTGCCCTCTGCCACACCGACGGAAGCCTTCAATTACGGCGCGACAGCCACCCTCGTCATTCAGACGGCTACGGCGGCGGCTGAAATGGTGATGGCCAACACGCCACTGCCTGACCTGTCTGCTGTGCTGCCAGAAGGGTGGCGAGGCCCCATTGTGGCATCGACCAACAGTGTGCTCTTTACTGACGGTGCCGCACGCATGTTCATCTACTTTGGTGATGCCGCCTATTTCGAGACGGTATGGCAGATTCCCGCCGGTGCTGATGTTGCACAAGCCGCTGAGGCGATCGCCGGGCGCGTGGGTGGCTCGGTAGCTGAATTTGCGGATGAGTCAGTGGGGCGGATCGATGTTATGAGCAAACAAACGGTAGGCGCGTTGTATGTGATCAGGCGCGAGAATAGTTGGATGATCGTCTCGGCCAGCACCCCCCACCGCACGTTTACCCGCTATGCCAGGGAAGTATTCGAGCCGGTAGTGAGGGCGCTGGCGGAGTGAGGAAGGGACGGCCAGCGGCCCGGTCTCTGTTCTGCTCAAAGAGCATATCGAAAGTCCCGGCTAGTACACCGGGACTTTTTGTGAGTGATGGTGTTTTAACCTTATATAACCTTTATGTCAGGAAATATCGGTTCAGCCCGCTATCTGCAAAGACAGGAGTATCAAGCGTGGATCATTCTTCAAATTCTTCTCAGCGCCCGGTTATTGTGACGGATGCTGCGTGTGACCTGCCGCCGGCGGTGGTGGCGCAGTACGGTATCCATGTGGCACCGCTCAGGATTCTGTTTGGGCATGAGGAATACCTGAGCGGGGTGAATATGACGCCGGACGAATTCTACGCCCGGCTGGCGAAAGGGGATGTCCACCCCACGACTTCGCAGCCGACCGTTCCTGAGTTTAAGGCGCTGTATGAGCGCGTCGGTGCCAACCGCCGCCCGATTCTTTCGCTGCACCTTAGCGAAGGGCTGAGTGGTACGGTCAACATTGCGCGGCAGGCAGCAGCCGAGTTGCCCGATTATGACATCACGGTGTATGACACCGGCACACTGACGACGGCGGAAGGCTTGCAGGTCATGGTGGCGGCGCGCGCACTTGAGGCGGGCTATTCCATTCGCCAGCTTTTGCCCCTGCTTGAGCAAACCTATATGGCCGGCGATATGCTGTTCACAGTCGATGACCTGTCTTACCTGCATCGTGGCGGGCGGATTGGCTCGGTGCGTTACCAGATCGGGCAGTTGCTGAACATCAAGCCCATCATCACCGTGGCGAAAACTGGCGAAAAGAAAGGAACTTACATCCAGGCAGGGCGCGCACGCAGTTTCCCCAAAACCGTCGATGTGTTTGTTGATCACATTGTGAAATCGGTTGGCGAAGGAAACAAGCTCCGCGCCATCTCCATGTATGGTGATGATCCGACGCTGGCTAAAGAACTCAATGCCAGGCTCTCGTCACTTTTCGACTGTGTGTATCTCGATATGGTGCCCACTGCCCCGGTGCTCGGTGTGCATGTCGGGCCGAAGGCGCTCGGTGTGAGCTTTGCCGCGGGAGACTGGCCGGTCTAGGCAGGTTTTCCTTGGCCTCGAACCGTTCCGCTGAAGGCGCAAGAATCGGGTGTTCATGGACAGGGACTCCTGCTAAGATTGGAATGTGAGCCGTGAATAAAGGATTCGCGGTAGGCTGATCCACTATGCCAGGACGAGGGACGAAGGAGTGATACGGTATGTCCGATGCAATGTCTGATGGTCTGAGCCAGGATGCCCCGGTGGAAGAGCGGCTGCGCACCCTGATCGAGAACCTGTCATCGTACATCGAATACTATCACGGTGGCTCGTGCCGGCTGGTCTCGTTTGATGGTAAAATTGCCCAGGTAGAGCTTGGCGGGGCGTGCGACGGATGCCCACTCTCGCTCAATACACTGCACGGCTGGATTGCCGGAACGGTTCACCAGTTCTTTCCTGAGATCACCATAGAAGAAGTATCCGCGGGCTAGCGCGCGGCTCGAACTGAGCGCGAGCCTCTCCGGGCGAGTGTGTGTCGAAAACGCAGTGGATAACGCTCTGCTGTACGGCGGGGCGTTTTTCTGTTCAACACAGAGGGACAATCGATGAAACCGTGGGCGATGTTTTGGATCTTGGGCGTGGTCTGGGGTTCATCCTTTTTGTTGATCAAGATAGGGCTGGAGGACCTGGAACCACTGCACCTGGTTTCGATCCGGATTGCTTTGGCCGCGTTGTGCATGGGGGTCTTTCTGCGGATGACCGGACGGCGCTGGCCGTCCACTCAGCGTGAGCAGCTCGCGCTGCTGTTTGTGGGCGTGATGAACACTGCCGTGCCTTTTTCCCTGATCACCTGGGGTGAGCAGAATATCGACAGCGGGCTGGCGACGGTACTAAACGCGACGGTCCCGCTCTTCACCCTGGTGATCGCACACTTTGCACTGGCCGATGAGCGCATTACCCTGCCCAAAGTGGGCGGGCTGATGTTGGGGTTTGTCGGCGTGGTGCTGCTTGCCAGCCGCAGCACGGATTCCAGCAGCCCGAATACGCTCGGCGGTCAGCTAGCGGTGCTGGCGGCGGCGGTGTGTTATGCGTGTTCGGCCATTGTGCTGCGCCGCTATCTGCGGCAGGTTGAGCCGTTCACCATCGCAGGATATTCGCTGATTGTAGGGGCGCTGACGATTACCCTGATTGCCGCGGTAGCGCTGCCCCTTCCGGCGCTCGACAGCCTGCACGCGACCTCACTGGCGGCAGTCATTGCGCTGGCGTTGGTGAACACCGTGCTGGCCTATTTCCTGTTCTATGGACTGCTCTCAGAATGGGGAGCGACACGAACCACGCTGGTCACTTATGCGATGCCGCCCATTGGCGTCACGCTGGGCGCGCTGTTCCTGGATGAGACGGTGGATTGGCGGATCGTGGTGGGCGCGGCGCTGATCCTGGCCGGGATCGTGGTGGTGAACCGGAGCAAATACTGGGGCGGCGTAAAGCCCATCGCACCCGGCAGCGCTGCTCAGGAGGCCAGATGACCACCGGCACGCTGATCCTGCTGCTGGTAGGCGGCCTGATCGCGCTGCTGGTCGCGTGGGGGGCGTGGAGCAGCCGCCAGTTTCGGGCGGCTCAGCGAGTCCTGCGGCGGCTAAAGGCAGATGATTCCGCCGGGTTTTACCAGTATTCGTATGGGCGCACCTGCGACGTGACCACGATCAACGGGCAGCGCACTCCGCGCCGTGCGTTTGTGGTGGGAGTCGACAGCGCGGGTGTGGTACTGGTGCCTGTGCGCGGACAGGCGGAACCGCAGATTCGCATCGCGCCCGAGCAGGTGCGCTGGTTTGGGCGGCCCGAAAAGTACCGCTATGGGGCGAATGCCCTGTGGATTCACGTGGAGCAGGAAGGCCAATGGCGCTTGATCCGGTTGAACCTGGATCGCTCCGGGATGCAGACATTGATCCGCGCTCTGAAACCGGCGCTGAGCCACGACCCGGATCTGGTGACGTATTATCGCCGCCGCCGTCCCTATGTCCATTATGGGCCGGTGCAGGCCCACCCGGCCACGCAGGATATCTATGGCGCATGGGAATTGGGGGAGCCGGTGACGCTTTACCTGATGCCCCGTTACCTGGTCGTGCTGGATGGGGTCAAAGTCCAACGGGTGTTGCCGCGGGAATCTCTTCAAAATGTGGCAGCGGTGCAGCGGCTGGATCGCCCTGGCGCTGAAGGGTTGGTTCGCTTCGTGTCGGGTGAGGAGTCGTGGGCTTTTTCACTGCCGCATCACGGCGATTTTGCCGAAGCGCTGGCGGAAGCTGCCAGGCGCACATTGGAAAGCCCGGTTGAGTGGCAGCGCAAGAAGAAAAAACCGGTCGATCTGCCCTCTGCCCAGGCACTGGATGATGACACGCTCGAAGACTTGCTCATGGCAGGCGCGCTTGGCGAGGGCGAACTGCACGCAGATATGTTGAGCGCGAGCGGCACGGCAGATGGTGAACTGAACGACGAAGGATGGCTGGCGCGTATAACTTCACAGCGTGATGCGGATGAGGATGGGTTCGGGAGACGATCGTGATGCGGACAATAAAGCTTGGGGTGGTGATCGGTATTTTGCTGGCTCTGTTGGTCGGTACATGGGAGATGACTGTGGCCCAGGGGCCGCAAGTCGGCGCGGATGGCCTGGGCGATCCATACTTCCCACAGGCGGGCAACGGCGGATATGATGCGCTGCATTATACGCTGGAGCTTGATGTCGATGTGGCGACCAACTGGCTGGCCGGTGTGGTGACAATGCGCGCGAAGGCCCTGGAGAATCTGCGGACTTTCAACCTGGATTTTGCCGGCTTCGAAATCTCTTCGGTACAGCTCAATGGGCGGTCTGTGCTGTACAAGCGGACAGACCACGAGTTGATCATTCGGCCCCCGTTGGGTTTGACCGAGGGTGAAGAGTTCGAGGTGCGCATCGCCTACGAAGGCGAGCCGGGTGCCACCGTAACTGAAGCGATTCCGATCCGAATCGGCTGGACCAATTATGGCGAGGGGGTATATGTCGCCAGTGAGCCGATCGGCTCGCCCTACTGGTACCCGGTCAACGATCACCCGCTGGATAAGGCGACCTACAGCTTCCGAATCACGGTGGATGATCCGCTGGTGGCGGCGGCCAATGGCCTGCTGCAAGAGACGATCTCCAACGGTGACGGCACGACCACGTATGTATGGAAATCGATGTATCCGATAGCCAGCTACCTGGTCACCGTTGCCATTGACGACTTTGAGATGGTCACCGAAACCGGGCCGGAAGGTCTGCCGATTCGCAACTTCTTCCCCAAAGACGTGACCGATATGGCCAGGGTGGATTTTGGCGGAACGGCGGATATGATCGCGTTTTTCAGCGAGGTGTTTGGCCCCTATCCTTTCGAGGCATACGGCGTTGTGGTGGCCGATACACGGTTGGGCTTCGCGCTCGAAACGCAGACACTCTCGCTGTTCTCGCGCGATTCGATTTCCGGCCAGGCCCTGGATGAAGAGACGGTGGCACACGAACTGGCTCACCAGTGGTTTGGCAACAGCGTCAGCCTGGCGGAGTGGCCCGATATCTGGCTGAACGAAGGATTCGCCACGTATGCGTCCTGGCTGTGGTTTGAACATTCGGAAGGGGAGGAAGCGCTGCGCGGGGTGATCTACCAGGTGTACGATTATGTCGCCCATCAAGGCTCAACGGTGGGCCTGCTCCCGCCCGGCAATCCGCCTCGCAGCGATCTGTTCAACTACGGCGTCTATTTGCGCGGCGGGCTGACTCTGCACGCCTTGCGCGAGCGGGTGGGCGACGAGATCTTCTTCAAAATCATGCGCGTCTATTACGACCGCTTCGCCTATGGTAATGCGACCACCGAGGACTTCATCGCCGTAGCAGAAGAAGTGAGCGGCCAGGAACTAGGGGCGTTTTTTGATGCCTGGCTGTACGATGAACTCGTGCCGGATATTCCCTCGATGGGGCTTTCGGCTCGTTCGAAATGATCTGCAGAGATGTTTGAGGGGGAGAGAGTGAGCAGCAGCCAGGCATTACCCCAGTTTGAATGGTGCACCATCTCCGGCGGAGAAGTGACTCTGACTGCCGGGGGATATCTCGCAGCAGCGACTCAGGTGACAATCGCGCCGTTTGCCATCGCGCGCTTTCCGGTCACTAACCGGCAGTACGCAGCTTTCATTGAAGCAGGGGGCTATTCCGATCCGATATGGTGGACGGCAGTCGGGTGGCGGCGTCGCGAGCAGAAGCAGTGGTGCGAGCCGCGTACCTGGCGCAGCGCAAGCCGACCCAACTGCCCGGTCATGGGCGTATCGTTCCACGAGGCGATCGCGTTCTGCCGCTGGCTGAGCGCCACGAGCGGTGAGCCGATCACCCTGCCGACCGAGCAGCAGTGGCAGCGCGCCGCCCAGGGAGATGATGGGCGCGAGTTCCCCTGGGGCGCGGATGACCCGGATGAGATTCGCTGCAACTGGGCCAGGAACAACTCCGGCCCGACGCCGGTCGATTTTTACCCGGATGGCGTGAGTCCCTTTGGAGTGTGGGATATGTGCGGGAACGCCTGGGAAATCTGCCTGACTGCCTGGGCGACCGGCTCCACCGATCCCGACAGCGACGAGCGGCGCATTGTGCGCGGGGGCAGTTGGGTGAACGACAGTCCGCTCACGCTGCGGACCGTACTGCGCGATGGGCCATACCCGGTGGACGGATATCTGCTGTGTGGATTCCGGTGCGTGCGGGTCGATTGAAGCGCCATATTCCGCCCAAGCGCGGGAACTAAAAAAGGGATGGCCCAGTATTTCGTGCCATCCCTTTTGTTTGACTCAGCCGCGCCTATGGCATGAGCAGCACAGGGCGGATTCGCTCCATCGCCCAGTCCACATCGTCTTTGGTGAGGATCAACGGAGGGGCGAACCGGATAATGTGGTGATGCGTCTCTTTGGCGAGGATACCTTTGCCTTGTAGGGCCTCACAGAAGCGTCGCGCACCTCCGGCTGACGGGTGGAGTTCCACCCCGATCATCAGGCCCCTGCCGCGCACCTCTTTGACGTGCGGGCTGTTGACCTCGGCCAGGTGTTCCATGAAATAGTCGCCAACGACCGCCGCATTCTCGATCATGTTTTCTTCGATCAGCACGCGCATGGCGGCCTGGGCGACTGCGGCACCCAGCGGATTGCCGCCGAAGGTGCTGCCGTGATCGCCGGGGCGGAAGACGCCAAGGATTTCGCGGCTGGCGACGACGGCGGAGACCGGGTAGAAGCCGCCGGACAGCGCTTTGCCGATGGTGATCATATCGGGGCGGACGTTTTCGTGATCGCAGGCGAACAACTTGCCGGTGCGGCCCAGCCCGGTCTGAATCTCATCCGCGATCATCAGCACATGGTGCCGGTCGCACAGATCGCGCACGCGGCGCAGGTAGCCATCGGGCGGCACGATCACGCCGCCTTCCCCCTGGATCGGTTCAAACAAAAAGGCGGCAGTATTGGGGGTGATGGCAGCTTCGAGCGCATCGGCATCACCAAAAGGGACAATCTTGAACCCCGGTGTAAAGGGGCTGAATCCCTGCCGGTACTGTGGTTCGGTGCTAAAGGAAATAATTGAAATGGTGCGACCAGCAAAATTGCCCCGGCAGGCGATGATCTCCGCCTGACCCTCCGGGATGCCCTTAACCTCGTAACCCCATTTGCGGGCGGCCTTGAGCGCCGTCTCGACGGCTTCGGCCCCGGTGTTCATGGGCAGGGCCATTTCGTACCCGGTTAGCTCACACAACTGCTGGTAAAACCGGCCCAACTGGTCGTTGCGGAATGCCCGACTGGTCAATGGCAGGCGGCTGGCCTGTTCGATGAGGGCTTCGAGAATGCGGGGATGCGTATGACCCTGGTTGACGGCGCTGTAGGCGCTCAGGCAGTCCAGGTAACGATTGCCTTCCACATCCCACACCCAAATCCCCTCGCCCTTGGTGAGCACGACATCTAACGGATGATAGTTGTGTGCTCCGTATTGCTCCTCCAAAGCAATAAGTTCCTCGGTCACGGTCTGTGCAGTGTCCATGATGATGTGTCCCCTATTCGGACGGATGGGCTGCTCGTTTGACAGTATCGGGAACAGCCGTACCGATTACTCCGATTATAGCGCCGCAGGCACGCGAATGGCAGGCCGAAAACTGGCAGGATGTTTGAGCGCTGCCGTGATGTTAATCGCGTGGCCGCCGGATCGATTTGCCCCCGGCTGGGCGCTGACGGTAAACTACAGCATAATCACGCCCGTCACACATGGCGGAATGGAGCGTGATCGCTGCCTCACCCGCATCCTACGAGCCAGGGCCTATGGATACCAACCCGTACAACCCTTTACAACCCGTCACTAACCCGGCGTTTTTCTTCGGGCGCGAGCGGGCGTTCGCCTTCTTTCGCCAACACCTGGTCGATCTGCCGCGCCAGCAGGCGATGGTGCTGATCGGGCGGCGTGGGCTGGGGAAGAGCGCGCTGGTGTGGCAGCTTCAATACCAGCTTGAAGATCGCATCCGTCCCTGCATTGTCAGCCTGGGGATGGTGGAGCCGCTCAACGAAGATACGCTCATGGATGCGCTGGTCCAGGCGATCCGGCGCACGCTGGATGAGATGGAAGCCAGCACGCTGCGCCTGCCCACCTGGCCCCCTGAACCGGAGCCGGAGGCCGGTCCGGAAGCCCTGCTGCCGGAACGCCGCGCCTGGTTCCGCGAGTCCTACCTGGATGTGGCCTTCGCTGCGCTGCGCCAGCACTCACTGCTGCTGATCCTCGATGATGCGCACCTGCTCATGGCGGCCATCGATCGCGGCGATCTGGCTGATGATTGGTGGGCGTACCTGGGCGAGTTGATGGCCGCCCACGAGCGGCTTGACCTGATCGTGACGGTCGATGCGACGGCTGAAGATCGCGTATTGGGGATTCCGCTGCTGGCTGACCCTGCGCTGCAGCTCCGGCTGGACGAACTGGCACCCGCCGACGCCGAACGTTTGATCCGCGAACCGATGGCGGCCACCTGCCGGTATGAGCACGGCGTGGTCGAGCTGATTGGGGACATGGCCGGGGGGCATCCCTTTATGCTGCATTCGGTGTGCCGCCTGTTGTATCGCCGTTCGGAAGAGCGCAATCATAACGGATTGATCACAGCGCACGACCTGACGGCGATTCTACCGGCGCTGGTCGAGCAGGTGGCGGATGTGCTGGGGCCGCTGTGGGAGACCTTGAGCGCCAACGAGCGCTTGACGCTGCGCGCGGTGCGCGTCCTGGGTGAGGGCGATCCGAGGCGGGCTGTGCCGTTTGAGGCGATATTCTATACACTCACTCGCGCGGGATATTCGGTCAACAAAACGCAGGTGGCAGCGGCGCTGCGTGCGCTGGATTACAACGGTTTGCTGCACTCTGAAAATGATACGTACCGCCTGTCCGCGCGCCTGATCGCCGCCTGGCTGGATGCCAGCCCGGCGGACCTCCCCGCGCGTGTGCCCGCCGAAGAGACCGCTCGCAGAAACTTGACCCAGATTATTCCCATCGTCGGTGTGCTGCTGGTATTGATCGCCGTTGGCGTGCTGGGGGCCGCGCTGCTGAGCGGGGCGCTCGAAAGCAACCAGGAACGACAGCCCGGTGCAGGCGCTGCTACGGCCACACTATCGCTGAATATCGAGGCGACTCACCGGGCCGATTTTGCCACACAGACGGAGGCTGCACGCCCGACACGTACCCCCACAGCGACCGATACCGCTACGACGACGCCTTCGCCGACGATTACGCCGTCATCGACCGTCACGCCCACCGCTACGCCTACTGCGACCGCATCTGCGACATCTACGGCAACTGCCACCCTTTCGCCAACCGCGACTCTTCCAGCGATCGTGACCCCAGTGACAACACCGACTCCGACACCTCCCGCGACAGCGACGCCGCGCCCATCGCGGACGCCCACTCCCACGCCGCCGCCCACACTCGACCCCGGTGGATAAACATCGAGAGGGAAAAAAGAAAAACGCGGGCCAGCATATCACGACTGGCCCGCGCCGCGAGCATGTTGAGTGGGCCGTGTTGACATTTACGGATGAAAAGGCGAGTGTTCCGAGCACCAATGTCAACACGACCTGGGGCGGCTTTAAGCGAAGGCGGGTTCCCACCGGTTCATGACGATCTTGCCGTCTTCATAGTCGCGGGCAAGCGCCGCATCGATCTTTAGCTCGAAGAGCACGTATTCTTCAGAGGGCGTATAGCACGAGGCTTCGATCGCATTGTTGCGAATGTCCTCATCGGTCAGCAGGGTCGCTTTCCCCTTAATGCTGAACTCGCCGCCAACCCCCACCGGGTTATCGACCAGCGAATGCATGGCGAACAGGCCATTTCGTTTGAGGTCGGCAACCTTCGGCGAAGTCGGTTCGATAAACAGCAGCAGGCGGTCATGGCAGATCACCGGCTGGACGGGGTTCACGCGCGGGGTGCCATCGGCGGCAATTGTCGCCAGGAAGGCGACCCGCGCCCGATGAAACCGGCGCTCGCCATAAGCGGCCAGTTCGGGAGCCATCGATTTGAATTCACCCCAGCTTTTCATGCGATAAATCTCCTCTACTTGGTTATGCTGAAGGCTGCAAGGGATGCAGCGGACGATCGGACTCCAGCATAACCTGCTTTCATTTCGTGAATTTTAGCGCAAAGCTGGAGGCGGGTAATTAGCTATTTTGGACAAGGCTGCCGAATCGTTGGCGTTCACACCTACGGTTCGCGGCTGATGGTGATCATGCCGGGCGGAAGCCCAACCAGGGCGAGCATCCCCGCCGCATTGGCAGCATAGCTGCCGCCAGCGTTTCCTCCGGCGGTGACGCGGTAGACCGTGTCCGGCTGAAGGCCAGTGATCAGCAGGGTTTGTACATCCGTGCCGACCTGGAACCGCCCCTCGGTGACATCGCGCGCATCGTCTGGGGTAAGGTCGAACATTACCTGGGTATCGCCCAGGATCACCCCGCGTAGCTGATCGCCGGGCACGAGCACCCCCTCCGCAGGGGGAGGATCACCCGCGTTCTGGGCGTGGAAAACGGTCAGGAACCAGTAGTCGAGATTGGGTGCAGAAGGGGCGATCTCCAGGCGGAAATACCCGTAGGGGTCAATCTCGAACGTGTTGGAAGCGGGTTCTCCCCAGCTTTGATCGATCATCTGGCCGGCGACTTCAAAACCTTCGACCAGGCGGACGGTGCTGTTGGGCAGCAGGTTTTGCATATACAACGCGCTGTCGTTGACCAGAGTCCCGTAAAAAATGCCATTGGGCGCGGGCTTTGTCTGAAAATGGAAGATGGCAAAAGGGGCGTAGGTCGGGTAGGTGGTCACGATCCGGTCAGCGACGACGACGGTGCCGGGACGCACATAGACCAACTCGCGGATCACGCTGCTGACTTTGGCGCGGTTATCCGGCGTGGTATAGAGTGTACTGTTGTAGGCCCCGGTGAGATCGGCGCGAATGTACGTCGCTGCGCCGGAGGCGGCGTTCAATTCGCCCAGGCGCGTGATCGAGCCGGTGTCATAGGCGCGCCAGTTCTCCATCAGTACATCGACATTCACGGCGGTACGGCTGGCCGGGCGCAGCGAGCGCTGACCGCAGTCGTTGAACCAGACTTCGCGCTCGCTGTTGGGTCGGATGCCATCGAAGGTCTCGGCCAGGTCACAGATCAGCAGGGTGTTGGCCGCGATGCTGCGCACGTAGTAGTTTGCGTCGTGATCGGATGTGCCATCGCCACTATATACACCGCTCCGCACGACCAGGTCTGCGCCGTCGTGGAAGATCGTGAAATTGCCCTGGTCAAAGAACTGGTGATAGGCCAGGTGATCACCCGCGTTGAAGCTGACATAGGTCGCCGATGGGTCCAGGCGTCCCTGATCGTTGATCCAATGGGAGCGCATGAAGACATGCCCATTATAGGGCGCAACCCAGGTTGTGAGGGTGGGCGGTGCGCCCAGCCACAACGGATCACGCCACAGGAATTCCTCGATAGCCATCCAGCGCGGCAGCGAATCGGGCGGTTGGCGCAGAAACCATGCCATCCAGTTAGCATATTCAAAGCCGCGAAAGACCGCTGCCAGCAGCAGGTCCTGTGCCCGACCGTAGGCGACTGCCGGGTGATAGCGCTCGCTGTCGCCGATGATCGAGGGGTAGCTGTGCATCGGCTCGCCCCATTCGGCGTTGTAGGTGGTGGTGTTGGACGGGTGGTAGAGGAACAGGTCGTAAGCGAGGCGATCGTACCACCAGCGCGTGGCAGCGAAATAATTCTCCCCGGCGGCAGTCCACCAGGCCAGCGCGGTCTGCACTTTTGGCCAGACGGCGATGAACCCATAAACCGGGCCTTCGGCCCAGGCTCCACCCTGCTGCAGATCCAGGGCAGGGATTACGGTGCCGGTAAGTACTTCGCGGCAGAAGTCCATCAGGGCGGGTGCGTTTTCGTGTTCACCCCACAGCGCCAGCGCGGTTGCCGTGAGTGCCCATAACCAGCGCGCATCATAATTGCCGAATGCGCTTAGCTGTCCGTTCACCCAGATGATGCCATCGATATCTGCCTCCGGGTCGCGCAGGCGCTTCGAAGCGCGCCACAGCGTATCCTGGACATTGGCGCGGTCATCCGTAGTGAGCGCGTGGTACATCCAGTCGAATCCGACCGCCAGGGCGGCAACATCTTCCAACAACTGCCCATCGATCCCACCCTCCGATCCCTGCATGACCGGATGCGCCTCAATGCGGTTGATCAGACCGGCCATCACCCGCTTGGCGCGCTCGGCATAGCGGAGATCGCCAGTCACCAGCCAGGCGACTGCCAGTGAGCGCAGGGCCGAATCTGCCGCCCATTCGGCGTCCTCTTCCGGGTCGCCAGAGTTGACATAATCGCTGAGCAGCACCCAGGCCGGAACGTTACTGGCTGCACGCGGCTTGAGCACCTCATCGACCGTGGTCTGCGTGATCAGCAGGCGCGGATGGGTGCCAAAGGGCGCGACCGGCATGGGCAGGTCTTCGCCCGACTGGGCCGAGGCGGTCGGAACAGTCGAGACAGAGGACCACAAGGGGAGCGCCCAGAGGGCCAGCAGTGCGACGATGGTCAGCAAGTGAATGACCCGGCTTTTACCAGCCTGGCGCGGGTTGCCGGCGCTCATATGGAAGGTAGGAAGCATAGCGGCTATCCTTTAAGTCCTTTAGAAGGGCAGGCTGTCATCATCCAGGGGCGAATAGGGAACGAGCGGCTCAACGCGCAGCCAGGTACGACCAATGCGAAACAATTGCCCCGGCTTGAGCGCCGTGCGCCCGGTGATCTTTTCATCTTCCAGGTAAGTGCCGTTGGTGCTGTTCAGGTCTTCGAGCCAAAGCTGATGGCCGTCGTAGATGACGATGGCGTGCTCGCGCGAGACCTGGCTGTCGTAGCTCAAACACACGTCTGATCCTTCGCGCCGCCCGATGGTGATCTGCAATGGGCGGTCGGAATCCAGCAGTGTCTCAAACGGCAGCATATCGCCATCGCGCGGGCCGCTCATCAGCGAAACGATGATCTCATCCACGTTCTGCAACTCCTTCACGATTTCTCCGGCGGTGATGGGCACACCCGGTGGGGTCTCATGGGTGATTGTACCAGACCTTGTGCGCTTCGACGCGCAGTACCATCGGGCCAGGACCGGAACAAACCCGGTGCAGAATGGCACGGACTTGGTATACTTGAACGTACATTGCTCGCCCATGGTTGAGAGAGAATGGTCATGCCCAAGTCGCCCCTGGACATCAACGAACCAGAGATCCGCAAGCGGTGCGGCCCCCTGCTGGATGGTGCTGTCGAAGAAGCGAACCGGCTGCGCCACAATTATATCGGTACCGAGCACCTCTTCAACGCCCTGACTCATACCCCGAAAGGACCCGCCGAGCGAATGCTGGTGGAAGCCGGGTTGGAACCGCGCGAAGTGCGGAATGCCATCCGGCGGTTGGCTGGGGCCGGAGATGATATGGTCAGCGACCGGCCACCTCTCACGCCGCGTGCCCATCGCGTGCTGGCGATGGCGGTGTACCTAGCCGATGATGCCGGGGATCGCTATGTGACCGAGGAACAGGTGCTGTTGGCGCTGCTGCAAGAGGGCGAAGGGATCGCCGCGCGCGAACTGACTCGGCGTGGCGTCGATACGGTAAGCTGGATCGAGCGGCTGCTGGACACAATCGAAGGCAGTGATAGCGATGAATTCAGTCGGCTGCTGGACGAGATCGACTCGTCCCCGGCGCTGGACACCACCGAATTCAGCGGGGCATCCAAGCGGATGCCGACCCCACTGCTCGACAAGTATGGGCGTGACCTGACCGAGCAAGCTCAGAAGGGTAAAATTGGCCCGGCGGTGGGACGCGAGCAGGAAATCCGCATGGTGGCGCGCACGCTGCGCCGCAGCAAAAAGAATAATCCCTTGCTGTTGGGCGATTCCGGGGTGGGCAAGACGGCGGTCGTTGAAGGACTGGCGTATAACATCGCGCACGGGCTGGCCCCCAAGTTCCTGCTCAACCGGCGGATCGTCGGTCTGGAGATCGGGATGCTGGTGGCTGGAACCAGCCTGCGCGGGCAGTTCGAGGAACGCATCGTCGGCATTGTGGACGAGGTGAAGAACGCCCCAGAGGTGATCCTGTTCATCGACGAGATTCACACGATTGTCGGAGCGGGCGATACCATCGACAGCAACCTGGACGCTGCCAATATCCTCAAACCGGCGCTGGCACGCGGAGAAATCACCTGTATCGGCGCGACTACCTATGAAGAATATCGCAAAGCTATCGCGCGCGACCCTGCGTTGGACCGGCGCTTCCGCACGATTGAGATCAAAGAGCAGAGCGTGGCGGAATCGCTGGTAGTGGTCGAGCATGTCTACCAGCGCTACGAGGAACATCACAAGGTGACCATTCTGCCCGAAGCCCGCGAAGCAGCCGTGCGGCTGGCAGATCGTTATATGCGCGATCGCCGCCTGCCCGATAAAGCGCTGGACCTGCTCGACGAAGCGTGCGCACGTGTGGTGATCCAGACCAACGCGCAAGATGACGAGAATGCGGCCCGCCAGGAAATCACCGCTGAGACGATCACGCAGGTGCTCAGCGAGTGGACGGGTATCCCGGTCAGCGAGCTAACAGCTAACGAGCGCCAGCGCTTCGCCCACATGGCCGATGCCCTGCGCGAGCGCGTGATCGGCCAGGATCACGCGCTAGAAGCAGTCTCTGCTGCCGTCAAGACGAACCGCGCCGGGTTGGGCGATCCGCGTCGCCCGGTTGGGGTGTTCCTGTTCCTGGGGCCGAGCGGCGTGGGCAAAACAGAACTGGCGAAAGCGCTGGCCCAGTTCCTGTTTAATGACGATGATGCCATGATCCGGCTGGATATGTCGGAGTTTCACGATCAGCACACAGTCGCCCGCTTGATCGGTGCGCCGCCCGGCTACAAGGGCATGGAGCAGGGGGGCCAGCTCACCGAGGCGCTGCGCCGCCAGCCTTACAGCGTGGTGCTGCTGGACGAGATCGAAAAAGCCGCGCCCGAAGTGTTCGATATGTTCCTGCAGGTATTCGACGAAGGGCGCCTGACCGACTCGCAGGGGAGCACGATCGATGGCCGCCATGCCTGCTGGATCATGACCAGCAACATCGGCACTGGCGATGTGGGCAAAGGGCTGGGCTTTTTTGCCAAGCCGGGCGACTTGCCCGATTACGACTTTCACCTGAAGAAGCATTTCCGCCCGGAGTTTCTCAACCGGCTGGATGACGTGGTAATTTTCCACCCGCTCAGCGAAGAAGCGCTCAATGGGATTCTGGATCTGCAGATGCGCGAGGTGATTGCCCGGCTTGAAGCGCAGCATATCGGCTTCCGGCTGGACCCCAGCGCGCGGTCGCTGCTGCTGCGCGAAGGTTACGATCCTGCGCTGGGCGCACGTCCACTGCGGCGCGCCATCGCCCGCCTGCTGACTCAGCCCCTCAGTACCGCCTTGTTGGAGGAAACCTTTAAGGCCGGGGATGTCGTGCTGGCGGTGGCGGAGGGCGACCAATTGGTGCTGCGCAAGGCCGATGCGGCGACTGCTGCCGGGTCGAGTGAAAGCCCCTTTTCCCCGCCGCCTGCTGCGACTCAAAGCGCGGAGTAACCCCTATGCAGTTTGAGCACCCGCGTGTCCGGTCGCTGGGGTTTCTGGTTGTGCTGGTATTTTCCCTGGGGCTGGTGCTGCGCCTGGGGTTGATCTGGGCCTGGTACAGCGACGATTTTGTACGTTTCCAGAGCGGAGATTACACGCTCTACTACGTGGGGGCGGAACATCTGCGCGATGCGGGTGATTTCTCCAATTCGTTGTTTTTAGTGCGCCCACCCGGGTTTGTTCTGCTGGTTTATGCGCTTGGGTTGGATCACCTGGCCGTACTGCTGGCCAACGCGTTGTTGGGGGCTTTGCTCGCCCCGTTCACTGTCGTGCTGGGCCGCCTGCTGAACCTTTCCGGACGCGTCAGCATGGTGGCCGGGCTGCTGGTAGCCGTCGATCCCGGCAGCGTGGTCTATTCGAGCTTTCTGGGGCCGGAACCGCTGGCCAACTTGTTCCTGCTGATCGCGGTGGTTGCGCTGCTGTGGGCGGTGACTCGTGTCAAGACAACGCGTTGGGCTGTGGCCTGGGGCGCGGTCGCGGGAGTCGCGCTGGGGTTATCGGCCCTGACGCGCCCGGCGGCATACCTGTTGTGGATCGTGATGGCCGGATGGATACTGATCGCCCGGCGCGAGCGATGGGCGGCAGTGGGCAGCTTTGCGACGTGTGCGGCGCTGCTGGTTGGGGGATGGGTCTGGCATAACGCGCGCACGTTCGATTACGCCACGTTCTCCACCATTGGCCCCTACACCATGACCTATTACCGGGCCGCTTCGGTGGAACACCTGGGCACTGGCCATGACATGAACACCGTGTACACCGCGATCAATCAGCGCATAGAGGACATTCTGGATCGTGGGGTCACAGAGGTCGGGCCGGAAGCCATGCACGGCTATCTTGCCGCCTCGCCGGAGGTCGCCCGCGCATTGAACCGGGTGTCGCTCGATATTTTCAAGAAGTATCCACATATTTACCTGGCGACATTTCCGGTGGGCTTTGCACGAATGTACGGCATTGTCACCACTGCGCTCACCGATTCTCTGCCTGCCAGGGTAGTCGAGATGGCCTGGAACACGGGATTCACGGCCCTGACGGCTGCCGGATTGTGGCGGCTCTATCGACAGAAGCGATGGCTGGCTCTCTGGTGTGTGATCCTCATCATGGGGTATTTTACGGCGGGCAACCTGGTGATGAAATCGGCAGGTATGACGACGCGCGAACGGTCGATGTTGGTGCCCTTCATGGCGGTAGCCAGTGCGGTGAGCCTGGTGGACCGGCGACCGAAGGCCGATGACGCGGTGTCTACAATCGAAACGCAGCAACTATGACGATACACGATTTTCCCCCGGTTCCACAGTCGGGCATCGCGCCCCTGGTGCTGCCTCCCGATCAAGAGCAGCGTTTGCTTGCGCGGCGGCGCAAAGCCGCCCAGTTCGACCCATTTGCCAGCGATCCGCACGAGGCGGTGCGACAGTTGGGGCGGCTGGCGCTTCGGCGTGACGTGATTCATCCGCACGATTACCTGGCATTGGGCGATATGTGCGCGCGCCTGTCGCTGGTCGAAAACGAGAAGCGCCTGTTGGTCTTTTATGTGGGCAAGACGCTGCTGGCCTACCGGCGTGCTGCCGAGCTTGCTTCTTCCGGTGATGCGGCATATGCGCTGGCCCGGCAGGCGCTTGAGGCGTATGTCCAGTGGGTGCTTCGGGTGGCGCAGATCGCGCCGACCCGCCGCAATATCGCAGTGGCTTTGTGGGCGGCTGCCGAAGCAGAACAATCCGGGGCGGCGGATGCGGTGGCCAATGAGGTCCAGATGCTGGCAATGTGGTACATCACCCCGCCGGGCGCGCGAAACGCCCCGGTGACCAAGCAACTGCCTTCGTTCTCGCTGCTTGAGCCGGAAGACGTGACTCAAGTTTACCCGGATGAGGTGGCGACGCTGCAAGACGAAGGGACCGATGTTGTGATGCTTTCGGCCCTGGCTTCGCCGGACTCTGTCGAGATCAGCGAGACGCGGTCGGATCGCTCCGAAGTGTTTGACCTGGACCTCGAATCGACTCAGCATGACGCCCGCCTGCTTGCTCCCGCACTGATCTTCACACCGCAGCGCCCCGAACACCAGGACGGCACCGATTTTGACTTCGGTGACCGGATCGGGGACCGGTACGAGGTGGTACAGGTGCTGCGCGGCGGTATGGGCATCGTCTACCTGTGCTATGACCACGAGGAACGCCAGTCGGTGGCCCTCAAGTCGGTTCAGTGCAAGTACCTGAACCACCAGACAGCCGTTCCGCGCTTCACCAAAGAGGCGCATACGTGGATCAACCTGGAGAAGCACCCGTTCATTGTGCAGGCGCGGCGTGTGCAGAAATATGATAACCGCCCGCACATCATCCTGGAACATGTCTCTGGGCCGGAAGGGATGGGGCCAGACCTGCGAAGCTGGATTCGCCATAACCGGATCGACTTGCCGACAGCGCTGCTGTTCGGCGTGCAGATCGCGGCGGGGATGCAGTACGCGACCGAACGGGTGCCGGGCCTGGTTCACCGCGATCTCAAACCGGCGAATATCCTGGTGCGGCACGACGGCATCGCCAAAGTGACCGATTTTGGACTGGTTCGCTCGTTTGACCCCGAAGAGAACGTGCCGGTGATCGACGAGATTACCCCCGATTCACCCGGTCTAACGCGCGTGGGGGCTGTAGTGGGAACCGCCCCGTACCTCGCGCCGGAACAATGCCGGGCGGTAGCTGTCGATATGCGGGCCGATATTTATGCATTCGGCTGCGTGCTGTACGAAATGCTCACACGCCAGCCTGTTTTCAAGGCCAAGCTAATCACCGAGTGGGTGTATGCGCATCTTTATGAGACGCCGGCGTTCCCTACACTGCCCTTCGTGGTGCCGGATCGAGTTCGTGAACTGACGTTAGCCTGCCTGGAAAAAGACCCGGCCAACCGCCCCCAGCATTGGGGGCAACTCGTTGAAGCTTTGTCGGAGCAGTACAGCCAGGTGACCGGCGCACCGCTCGATATGGCGTTGAGCGGGCAGGCGCTCGAAGTCCGCGAGTTGATGGACAAAGGTTACAGCCTGACTGAGCTGGGGTTTGCCGACGAGGCACTGGCTGCTTATAACCGCGTGCTCGAAATTGAGCCGGACTCGGCCTGGGCCTGGGCGCGCAAAGGGCGTACGCTGCGCCTGCTGGGGCGTTATGAAGAGGCGCTCGCCAGCTACGATCGCGCGCTGGAACTCAATCCACGTTTTGGGTGGGCCTGGACGGGTAAGGGGCAGGTGCTCGAACGGCTGGGACAGACCGAGCGGGCGCTGGCGGCTCACCAGACGGCTACCGAACTCCAGCCGGGTAACGTGTGGGCGTGGTATAACCAGGCGGAGGCGCTGCACAGCCTGCGTGACTATTCGGGCGCGATGGCGGTGCTGGACCGTGCGCTGGAACTCGATCCCTACCATGCCGAAAGCTGGGCCAAGCGTGGCCAGGTGCTGCGTGCCCAGGAACGCTTCCCCGAAGCCTTGAACGCCTACAACCGCGCGCTGGAACTTCACCCTCCCTATGCCTGGGCGTGGAACGGCAAGGGCCTGTCGCTGAAGGCGTTGGGGCGGCTGCAGGAAGCCTTTGAAGCATTTGAGCAGGCCGCCCGTCATCAACCCGGCGAGGTCTGGCACTGGTATAACCAGTCGGAAATGCTGGTCGAGATGGGCCACTATCAAGAGGCGCTTGGCCCCACGCTGCAGGCGACGCGTGTCGCGCCCGGCCATGCCTATTCATGGGCCAAACTGGGGCAGGTCTACCGCTATCTTTCGCGTTACGAGGATGCATTGGAGGCTTACGATCGGGCGTTGCAGATCAAGCCCGATTACGCGTGGGCGATCAATGGTCGGGGAATCGTGCTCGAACGGCTGGGGCGCTACGACGAGGCGCTGGCAATGTATGACGCGGCGGCGCGAGTCGCGCCTGACGACGTGTGGCACTGGTACAACCAGGGCAATCTGCTGGCCCTGCGCGAGCGATATAACGAGGCCATCGCGCTGCTTGAAAAGGCGATCCAGGTCAACCCGGAACATGCGCGGAGCTGGGCGCGGCTGGGCAATATCTACCGTCAACTCGGTAAACCTGCCAAGACGCTGAGCTATCTGGCCCGTGCGCTCAAGCTTGCGCCGGATTATGCCTGGGCCTGGAATGAACGCGGCGTGGCGCTCGAACAGCTTGGGCGATATGACGAGGCGGTGGAAGCATATCACCGGGCCGCTGATACAGAGCCGACCAACGCGCTGTACTGGTACAATCTCGGTGATACGCTGGTGCTGCTCAAACAGCACGAAGACGCGCTCGACGCTCTGCACCGCGCGCTGGAAGTTGATCCGCGCTATGTGCGGGCCTGGGCCAAGCAAGGCCAGGCCCTGCGGCGGATGGGCCGCTTTGAGGAATCCCTCGCCAGTTACAGCCGCGCGGTCGAGCTTGCCCCGGATTACGCCTGGGCGTGGAATGGGCGCGGGTTGGCGCTGAGCGCATTGGACCGCCATGACGAGGCGCTGGCATGTTTCCGAAAGGCGGCGCAGCTTCAGCCGGACGACGTGTGGTTCTGGTATAACCAGGCCGACGAGTTGAT
This sequence comes from Anaerolineae bacterium, assembly GCA_034429275.1. Lineage (GTDB taxonomy): Bacteria > Chloroflexota > Anaerolineae > Aggregatilineales > Aggregatilineaceae > DAOUFU01. The sequence continues at coordinate 22,943 of DAOUFU010000100.1, forward strand.
CGTCATGCACCGCTATGAAGATGCGTTGATGCCGCTAGAGCGCACGCTGCGGCTGAACCGCGACCATGCCGAAAGCTGGGCCAAACGCGGGCAGGCGTTGCGGCGGCTGGGCCGCTACAAAGAGAGCCTGGCATCATACGACCAGGCGCTCAAGCTCGAACCCAACTATGCCTGGGCGTGGAACGGGCGCGGGCTGGTACTCGAAGCGATGGATCGCCGCGAAGAGGCCCTGCTGAGTTATGAGCGCGCCGCACAGGAAGACCCCACCAGTATGTGGTACTGGATCAACCAGATCGAGCCGCTGCTTGCCCTGGGACGGCGCGAAGATGCGCTTGACGCGGTGGAAGAAGCGCTCCGCATCGATCCTCGCAATGAATCCGCCTGGGCACGCAAAGGGCAGATTCTGCGGAGATTGGAGCGTCATGCCGAAGCGCTGGCTGCCTATGAAGCCGCGCTGGCCCTCTCGCCGAATTACGGTTGGGCATGGAATGGCAAAGGGCTGGCATTGGGCATGTTGGGCCGGTGGGAGGAAGCGCTGATCTGCTATCAAAAAGCCACCGAGGCCATTCCCAACGATGTCTGGTTCTGGCATAACCAGGGTGAGGCGTTGATGCAGCTTGGGCGCTGGGCGGAAGCGATCAACGCCTTCAACCGGGCGTTGGAGCTTGATCCTGATCATAAACCCTCGCGGGAAAAACGCTCCGAGGCACGCCGTCGCCTGGACGGGGATGAGAGCTAGCAGCCTGCTCAACCGCCGGGACCAGTCGTGCTGCACCGGATGGGGCGTTTGGGCTGGCCGCTGATGTTGAGCGGCATCCCAAAATAGGGCGAGGGATCGAGCGTGTTGCTCAGTTTGGCCTCGTTTTTGAAACTGCCATCCGGCTCGCTGGTGACAATGCTGAAGTGCACGTGCAGGCCCACCGGTCGCAGCGTGCTTCCACTGTAATCTCCCTGGTAGCCGAGCAGTGTGCCCTGCTCGACCCATACTTCGCGCGTGCCGGGCGGGAAGTCGTCCACAATATAACTGGTTGAGCCATCCGCTGGGGCCATGTGGGTGTAGTAGGTCCAGATGGTGCGCCCCGGCTGCAGTGGGTCATCGTGGCGGATGATCACGGTGGCTTTCCAGTCGGGCAGGCGGGTCAGATATCCTTCGTAGGCCGCGTAGACCGGCACCTCGCCGGGCTTCCCATCGCCAAAAATGTCCAATCCGGTGTGCCGTCGGAACAGGTTGTAGGGTGCTGCCGGGTCGCGCCACAGCAGCCCGATCAACCCTTCGCTGGGCAGCAGGAAGGGCGCTCCGGGGCATGCCTCGCGCGGAGTTGTCAAGCGGGGCCGGTTGGCGGCACTATCGAACCACGCGCCAATCGCTTGCGGGCTGTTGCTCTGCGATTGGCTGATCAGCGTTAGAAGGACAAAACCGCCGCCTCCCATACCGATCAGCCCAACGGCGATCAACGCGCCTTTTTTCCACCAGGGCAAAAAACGCAGGCGGGTAATCAGCGAGGCGGCGGTGAATCGTGACATGGGGCGGAACGGCATTAGCGCAAAAAACCGTGTTTGCGCAGCCAATCTTCGAGCGTGATCTCGCCCGGCTCGGTGATCATGCTGCCCCGGTCGATTCCTTTAGGGCTGGCTCCGGGTGCGAGCGGGGCTGGCGCTTCGTAGGGCAGGTCTTCGCCGGGGCGCGCGACGATGATGGTCGGCACGGATTGAAAACCGGTCCAATCGAGCACGCGCTGCTTGGCGGCGGGGTCTTCATCGATAAAAATTTCGCGGTACGGGATGCCTTCGCGCTCAAGCACGCGCTTGGCTGTGCGAACATACGGACACGGAATAGTGCGGCTGTACATCACCAGTTCATACGCCATAGTTCTTGTGACTCTCCCACTCGCTGATACGCCAAAAGCACTGACCTCACAGGCAGCAGTCTCGCCGCGCTTAGTACCCGGCGAGCGTATTCGCCCCAAAGAAGCACTGAAAGCCGTTGACAATTCCCTGGGCGATCAAATCCGGGTTGCCGGTCAGGATGGCCCGGTCGCGGTACATGAAGCCCAATTCGATGATCGCGGTCGGCGTGTCGGCGCTGACCTCGTCGAAGTTGTGATAGCCCGACATATCGTAGGTAATCTCGCCGTGGTGAGGCAGCCCCGTAGTCTGCCCATACTGGTTAATCATACAGTCTCGCAAGAATTCATCCGCGCCGCGCGTGGTCTGCCGCGCCGAAGCTGCCGCCACACTGTACCCGGTCCCCGCCTCGCCATAGTCCTGGCAGTCGTTGGTATGTATCGACAGCAGCGCATCGGCCAGGTAATTTTCCAACCGGGGATCAAACTCGGCCAGCAGGTCCACCGTGTACCCCGCGCTGCTCAATTTGGCGATCACGCGCTGAGCAACAGCGGTGTTGATCTCCAGTTCTTTCAGACCATCGGGGCAGACTGCGCCGGGGTCTTCGACAAACGATGCATCCTGCGGCGGGCCGCTGTGACCGATGATGATGCCGATTCGCACCTGGTGGATATCGGTGGGCAGCGGCGACGGCTGAATGTTGATCACATGCTGGGTGGCCTGGACCTGGTTCAGCCCGGCACGAAATTCATCGGTGAAAAATGATGGGCGGGTCCACAGCGAAAAGATGGTGGATACCAGCACGGCGGCCAGGCCCATGACCAGCATGGCACGCAGCGTGCTCAGCCAGACGGAAACGACACGCGGAGTCCCGCTGTGCCTGCGCCGCGCCCGCGTTCCCGGCGGTTGGGCGGCCCGTTCAATGGGAGGGCGGCGCGCTCCTGTGCGGGGAACTCCGGCAGCCGATGACGCCCTGGCATGTGCGCGCAGATCGATGGTTGGCGAGGCTGAGACGGGAGGCGCTGCACGGCGCTGAGATGGCACCGGCGCGCCGGTGGTGGTGCGGGCGACGATCTGAAAGGTCTCCGTATCCACCGTTCGGACTTCGAACAGGCTGCCATCATCTTCGGCAGAGGGTGAGGAATCGCCGGGCCGGACAGGGCCGCCGTGAACATGGGGGTCGTCTAGCCCATCGTGTTCATAAAAAGCATTGGGATCGTTCGTCATGGTGTGCCGTTCTGGTCTTGCGGCAGGGCGATGTTCCTGATCTTAACGCACTCGCGCTCAAAGCGAAACAGCGATCTGGGAGCGCAGGTTCAGCCTGGCTGCGAACCGGTGGCCTTCCCAAAATATCGCGCCAGGACGATGCCTGGCGCGGTATGGGCGGTTCAAGCTGGGTGACGCGTGGAGGTCATCGGTTACTCGTCGCCGAACTCGGCGTTTGGGGGGAGTTTGTCGGAGACATCGCGGTTGCGCACATTGTCGTAGCGGTTCTTGATCAGCGCACGGTAGACGGCTTCGGCAGCATGCTCGGCAACTGCGTTCTGAGCAGCCATGGTGCTGGCGCCCAGGTGCGGCGTATAGATCACATTGGGCAGGCCAAGCAGCGGGTTGTCGGGCGTGGGCGGCTCAACATCGTAGACATCAAACGCTGCTCCTGCCAACTTGCCGCTTTTGAGCGCTTCGGCCACATCCGCCGCCACGACCAGCTTGCCGCGCGCGGTGTTGATCAGGTACGCGCCGGTTTTCATGTGTGCGATGGTGTTGGCGTTGATGATACCCTGGGTTTCGGGAGTGATCTGCGCGTGCAGCGAGACAAAATCGGCTTGTTCGAGCAGGTCTTCGAGGCGCGGGACAAGCTTGAGACCCAGGTGCCGGGCAAGCTTTTCGGGCACAAAAGGATCGTAAGCCACTTCGTTCATGCCAAAGGCGCGCGCACGTTCGGCCAGGGCACGCCCCACGCGCCCAAACCCGATGATGCCCAGGGTACGGCCCTGAAGCTGGATACCCATGAATTTCTTGCGCTCCCACAGCCCGGCACGCATGGAAGCATCGGCCTGGGGAATGGAGCGGGCGAGCGCAAGCATCAGGGCGAAAGCGTGCTCGGCGGTCGAGACGGTGTTGGCATCGGGCGTATTCATCACCACAATGCCGCGCTCGGTGCATGCCTTGAGGTCAATATTGTCTACGCCCACCCCTGCGCGGACAATGATTCGCAGGTTGTCGGCGTGGGCCAACAGTTCGGCATCAGCTTTGGTGTCGCTGCGGACCAGCATGGCATGGGCTTCGGGCAGTTTGGCAATGGTTTCCTCGCGCGACATCTTGCCAGGCGCGTAGATTTCAAACTCCGGGTGCTGTCGCAGCAGGTCTAGCCCAACCGTGTCGAGCGAATCGGGGACGAGAATCAGGAACTGAGCCATCGGTTACCCCTCCTGAGCCAGGAATTCGTTCATGGCGGCGAAGAGTTCTTCGAGGTCGGCGGGCATCGTGTCGCCCATGTGCGCGATGCGGAGAGTCTGGCCCTTGAGCTTGCCGTAGCCATTGGAGATGTTCATGTGGCGGGTGGCCAGGAAGCTGTTCAGGGCGGCGATGTCGATGTTGCGCGTGTTGCTGATGGTTGACACCGTCGGCGAGTGATAGCCTTCCTCGGAGAACATCTCGAAACCGGCTTCCCTGGCCCAGGCGCGGGTCATGTTGGCCATGACCTCGTGACGGGCAAAACGTGCTTCCAACCCTTCGGCCAGGATGTCGTCAAGCTGCTTGTCGGCGGCGAACATCAATGAGACCGGCGGCGTGGCAGGCGTGTTGTTCTTCTGGTGGTGTTTGTCGATCTCGATGACGTCGAAGTAGTAGCCGCGATTGGTGACACTCTTGGCGCGCTCCAGGACGGCAGGCGAGACGGCTCCAAAAGCCATTCCGGGCGGCAGAGCGAACGCTTTCTGCGTACTGGTCAGGCACACGTCGATGCCCCAGGCGTCGGTATCGACCTTTGCCCCAGCATAGATGCTGACCACGTCCACGAAGAACAGGGTATCCGGGTAATCCTTCAGAATCTCGGCGTATTCCGACACCGGGTTGGTGACGCCGGTGCTGGTTTCGTTCATCACGCAAGCGACCGCGTCGTAATGCTGACGTTTGAGTGCATCGGCCAGTTGTTCGGGCTTGACGGCCTTACCCCAGTCAACCGCGATCACGTCGGTGTCTTTGCCGTTGAGCTGGCTGACTTCTGCCCACCGCTCACTGAATGCGCCGCAGGTCAGATGCAGGATTTTGTGCCCATCGCGGACACCGCAGCGCGAGGCTGATTCCCAAATACCTGTGCCGGACGAGGTGTAAATGTAGACCGGGTTTTGGGTGTAGAAGGTTTGCTGGAGCTTGGGCTGAATTCGCGCGTACAGCGCCGCGAATGCCTTCGAGCGATGGCCGATCATCCATTCGGTTTGAGCCTCCAGGATCTCGCGCCTCACCTCTACCGGTCCGGGAATAAATAGGCGGATGTGCTCGTCTTGTTTCGGAGACATGCAAGAACCCTCCTTGAATTGGGAATAGCCCACAATGACAATGAACGGGCGTGATGCCCGTTGTGTAGTCTTGCAGATAATTACTTAACTGTGAGCGGCAAGCTGTTCTTTCAGCTCAATAATGGGCGCGATCTCCGTCGGATCGGCCCCATAGGCGATGGCGGCATAGTAGCTCAGGTAGTCGCCATACTGGATGGCATGCATCATCTGAGCCAGCGCGCTGGTCCCCTGCGGCTTGAAGGTATCGGTCATGATGCCATTTTGCAGGCACATCTTCAGGGTTAGCTCGTGGCGCAGCAGCACGCGCGGATGATCCAGTGTGGGCGACATGATGAACACCGCCGTCATCTTGATCATTTGCTCCGCCGGAAAGCCAATGCCAACAACGGCGTTATGGTTAGCTTCGGGCATGGGTTCCCACTGCGCCCAGACTTTCGCGTTTTCGTTGAGCTGGCCCTTCCAGCGCTGGGCGATGGGGGCAAAGAACCCACCGCCCCAGAAGACCGGGATTCGCCCGATGAGCTGGCCTGCGCCCCGCTTGGCCGGGTTGGTGGCGAGCGGACTCTCCGCTCCATAGAGGGCGCGTTGAGCTGTGAGCAACGCTACCCCTTCGGCCAGGTCGCTTTCCAGCGATGGGGCCAGGCCCAGCCGGTGAACCAGGCCGATCAACAGGCCAAAGCTCCATCCGAGGGCAGCACGCGGTTGGCTCTTATAATCGAACAGCCAGAGCGGATGCCCATGCTGTCGGGCGTAATCGGCCAGTTGGCCGCCAGTGGTGATGGCCAGCAGCCTTACCCCCCGCGTTTCCGCTTCGTGGACGGCGGCAATCGTTTCTTCGGTGTTGCCGGAAAAGCTGCTGGCAATCACCAGTGTATCGGGTCCGGCGACGAACGCGGGCAGGTCGTAGCCCCGGATCACGATAAACGGCACCGCAGACGAGCGACTGATCAGGGCGGCGGTCAGGTCGCCGCCGATAGCGGAGCCACCCATGCCACACAGCACGATCAGGCGCGGTTGACGGTGGGATTCGGGCAAGGGCAGAGTCTGGGCATGGTGCCAGGCGTTTTGGAACTGCGTGGGCAGCGCGTCGATGTGACCGAGCATGTTATCCCGGTCAATTTCAAGCATTCGGCTGCGATCATCGAGATTCAGGTCGTTGCTCATGGCATCCCTCAACGGCAGATTGTGATAGATTTCTCAACCTGCACCTTCCATTTTAACGTAGGCTGATATGCAGGGTTCGGTCAATCGATACTAATCGTAGCGCATTCCGATCATTTCAGACAGGGTGTAAGGTCAAGATTATTGGGCAGATTGCCGGAGGTTACGCGGTATACCAGAGACTCAGAAGAAAAATCACCAGAATCAGCAGCCCTGCGCTGAACTCGGTGAATGCGCTCAACAGATAGACGTTTAGTGCATTTTGACCAGCCCGGATCGCCGGGTCTAATTCCCGGTGGCGCAGCATCTCGAAGGCGAGGGCACCGAGCACCATGCCGATCACCGTGCCACAGATCGGAATAGGGATCAGGAAAGTGGCCAGAAAACCGCCGGTAATGCTCCCCAATGAGGCCAGGCACGATCCTCCGCGCATCTTCAGGCCGATCACCTGCATCCAGAAATCGGCAGTCGAGCCGACAACCATGATCGCCGTCATAGCGAACACGGCCAGAAAGGTCACGCGTTCCAGGCCGGTGAAGGCGGCATAGGCGCAGCCCAGGCCCCAGACTACGACCGGTCCAGGGATGAACGGCACAAACGCCAGCAGTGTGCTCAGCGACATGGCCACGATCACCAGAATAAGGATGGTTGATTCTGCCAATCCCACAGTGCACTGCACTCCAACCGGGCGGCCTGGTTCCACATATCGCCCCAGCATAGCCCATGTTTGCCGAAACGCCCACCTTTCAGGCGCGGGAAATGCGTGATTAGCTCAGCAGGTAATCGGCGAGGTGGCATACCAGCGCGGCATAACGCTCGTCGCGGGTCGTGCTTTGGGTATCTAGTTGATGGAATTCGCGGGCGAGGGCGGGTTGCTCGTGCGCGAGCAGCTTGAGATCGGTGTGGATAAGGCGGCGGAACAGGTCGAGGGTGTTTAGCGTGCTGAGATGGCGGCCCAGATGATCTCCCCGCGTGCTGGCGACACTCAATTCGACTGCCACGCGGCATTCGCGCCGGGGGAAAAACGCGATCGGGACCATACAGCTCATCTCCCAACTGCCGAAGTTGCGGGCAGGCGAGATGAGCGGCGTGCGGTGTTCGAAAAACGGCGGCTGGTGCGGCTCGCCGATCCGGCAGACCTGGATCACCGACTCGGCGCGACCATTAATCACATCGAGCATATTGTAGAGGCGCAAGAAGCCACGTTCGGGCAGACTGGTGCCGATGTCGTACAGGTGCGCGCCCATGACGGCATGGTTGGGGCGGATGGTGTGACGGGTGGCGTTGACAAACTGCTGGAGCCGGTTGCCGCACTGGGGGCAGGCCAGGGTGTTATAGGCAGCATTGGTCAGCGAGGCGGTGAATTCGGTCCCGCAGATCGCGCAGAGCAGCTCGGTCTCGACTTCTCCTCGCCAGGGCAGGCCGCCAGGAGCATAGACGGAAAACAACCGGTTGGCGGTCATCCTTTGGTCCCACGTGATAGTGATGCGCACAGGTGGCTGATTCACAGCGAATTGTACTCTGAATTGTGTACAGACAAAACTCCGGTGCGTATTGCTCTCCGATCTGGACGTACAGGGTTATCGCAGGCGAGTTAACCGCCTATTAACACGATTACTTGACACCGAACATGAGTTCGCTTTATAATTTCTTTAACATTTAGAACTACTGTGCGAATGCACCGGAGCAGGCGTATGGCGAGAAAGAACGAACTTTCTACCCGCCAGAAGAATATTCTGGCCTTCATCCAGCAGTTCCTTGCCACAGAGGGCTTCCCGCCCACGATCCGCGAAATCGGCGAGGCAGTAGGCATTGCCTCTACCTCGGTGGTGAACTACAACCTCAACAAACTCGAAGACCTCGGTTATATTGAGCGGGCGCGCGAAGTCTCGCGCGGGCTGCGGCTGTTGAACCCCGACGAATCCGCGCAGGTCCCGGTCACTTTCGCCGATCCAGGCAGCCTGGTGCACGTGCCGCTGGTGGGGAAGATCGCCGCCAGCATGCCCGTGCCGATCCCTGGCGAAGACTTCGGTTACTACTATGACACCGACGATCTGATCGAGGTGCCGCAGGCCATGATCGGCACATACAAGCCGGACGAACTGTTCGCGCTGCGTGTGACCGGCGACTCGATGATTGACGCCATGGTCGCCGACGGCGATATTGTTGTGCTCAAGCGGCAGAATGTCGCCCAAAATGGCGATATGGTCGCCGTGTGGCTCACCCCGCGCGGCGAGACCACGCTTAAGCACTATTTTCTGGAAGGCAAACAAGTCCGGCTGCAGCCCGCCAACCCGACGATGGCCCCCATCTACGTCTCTGCCGACGAGGTGAACATCCAGGGCCGGGTGCTCGCCATTCTGCGCACGCTGCACTAGCGCCGCGAGGAGTTTTCTACGCCGGGTTACAGGTTAGTCGGGCGCTGGTGCTGTGCTTTCTGATCGCCTGATTCCCGCACCCCTCAGGATTTTGGCTGTGGGGGAAGAGCTTTGGATTCCTGCCTGCTCTCCGATCATGACGCGCCGCCCGGCGCGTTGTGTGTTTCTGGGTCGGCGGCGCATCCCCTCTTGTGCTAAAACCTGGGCACGTGACTCTTCAGGAAGAAAGGGGCAAACGATGCCTGCTATTGGAGACCAGGCGCCAGATTTTGCGCTCAAAAACCAGGATGGCAAGATAGTCCGACTCAGCGATTTTCGCGGGCGAAAGGTGGTCTTGTTTGCATACCCCAAGGCCGGGACCAGCGGCTGCACGACTCAGGCGTGCGGCTTGCGCGATCAATTCCCGCGTATCGAGAGTGCCAACGCGGTGGTGTTGGGTTTGAGTCCTGATGCACCGGATGATCTGCGGAAGTGGAAAGACCAGGAACGCCTGCCCTATGACCTGCTCTCCGACCCCGATCACGCCGTGCTGGAAGCCTGGGGCGCGTGGGGCGAAAAATCCATGTACGGTAAGTCGTATATGGGCGTGATCCGCTCGCACTGGATCATCGACGAAGAAGGACGGATCGCAGATGCCCGGATCAAGGTCAGCCCGACCGAGAGTGTCGAGCTGGTGACGCAGTTCCTGGCCGGTTAGGACGATCTCTTCAGGACATTCAACGCATCGCCGGAGCACCCGGCTCAAACGGGCGCTTCGGCGCTTTATTATCCCATGATGGCAAATGCAGTCAGCACCAGCAAGCCGCCCGCATACAGCGCTGCGAACAATCCCCAATGCTCCACCGGGTTGTTGTCCACCAGGATCAGGCCGCTTTCGACACTTGCATCCGGCTCGATCTTGTAAGCCGGGCTGATGAACCAGGCCAGCACCACTCCGCCGACCAGCCCGCCGATGTGACCGGCGTTGTCGATGCCGAATTTACCCATGCCAGCAGCCGAGACGAACCCCTGAATCATGATGAGCACCATCAAAATGATCATCTGGCTGAGATGCTGACGGCCCGCCCGACCATGCAGGTCGCGGTGCAGGTAAAAATAGACCATATCAGCCCCGAAGACAGCAAAGATCGCGCCGGAGGCTCCCACCGAGAGCGCATCGGTGAAGACCAGGCTGGCCAGCGACCCGGTCAGCCCGCCTAGCAGATAAATCAATGCAAAACGCGCTGTGCCATACAGCCCTTCGACATCGCGGCCCAGCATCAGCAGCGCCCACCCGTTGAAGAAGATGTGCATCAGGTCCAGGTGGAGGAACATCGCCGTGAACAGACGATAGTACTCCCCCTCACGGATCAAGGCATTGATCTTGCCCCAATCGTACAAGAACTGGGTCTGGCGCAGTTCGGGCAGCGAGGAATAGTAGGCAAAGATCAAGACATTGACGGCGAGCAGCGCGTAGGTCAGCACCGGGCGAACCATGGGCAGCCGCATCATCAGGTGCTGAGGCACGGGGTCGCTCATAGGATCGCTGGGGGGCGGGGAAGGTTCACGGTTCATGGAGCGCTCGATTCTGGCAGTGGGGATGGGCAGTATCCAAATATGCGCAGATTGTAGCTAAAAATCGCCCTGTTTTGCCTATGAAGACCATTAGAAAACCGGCAGAGCGCTTGACATCGGCCTGCTGCGTGCTAAGCTGGCAGTGTGTATTGAGAGTGTGACTATTGCGGAGAATACACAGCTTATGCCAGCTTACGAATTTCGCTGCAATTCCTGCTCGCGGCGGGTGATTCTGCGCTACAAGACCATAGCCGAGTATGAAGCAGCAAGGCATACCTGCCCACACTGCGGCGGCACCGATCTCACGCGACTGATCGGGCGGGTGGCGATTGCGCGCTCGCCGCTGTCGCGCCTGATGGGCGGCGGGTCGGACGACGATATGGGGGACGATGTGCTGGATGACCTCGATAACGCCGATCCGCGCACGCTGGGCCGGATGCTGCGCGAGATGAGCGCCGAAGTCGGCGAGGACATTGGGCCGGAGTTCGACGAGGTGGTGACTCGATTGGAACGTGGAGAAGACCCCGAAAGCATCGAAGCGAGCCTGCCCGAATTGAGCGACATGCCAGGGGATTCCCCCGGCGGCGCACCCGAGTCGCCGAGCCTGGGCGGAGACGATTTCTGAGCGTGCCGGGCGTGTAATCAGCCAGATCGCTGGGCCACCACGGCGCAAATCTCGGCGTGGATGGCGTCGGGCGTGCCCAGCGCTGAAATCGTCACCCAGCGCGCCGGGTCTTCGGCGATCAGTGCCAGGTAACCCTCACGCACGCGCCGGTGAAAATCGAGCGATTGCGCGTCCATGCGGTTCCATTCCGCGCCATGCTGTGCGGCCTGTTCGCGCCGCGCGAGTCCATCCTCGGCAGTGATATCGAGGTAGATGGTGAGATCGGGCTTCAATCCGCCGGTAGCGAAAGCCAGGATTGTACGCAGGGTGGGCAGGTCCAGCCGGTGGCCGTACCCCTGGTAGGCGAGCGTGCTGTCGGCATAGCGGTCACAGATCACGGTTTCACCGCGCGCCAGGCGTGGCAGAATCGCCTCGTGCACCAGTTGCGCGCGCGAAGCAGCGTAAAGCAGTATCTCGGTATGGGGATGCATCCCTTCGTTTTTGAGATCGTGCAGCACGCTGCGAATCTGGTTGCCGATCGAAGTGCCGCCCGGTTCGCGCGTGAGAAAGACGGCGCGCCCGGCGGCGCTCAGGTGATCGGCCAGGCGGCGTGCCTGGGTCGTCTTGCCGCTTCCATCCGGCCCCTCAAAAGTGATGAACATGGCTGGTCACCCTGGTGGATCAATACACGTCAAACGTGACTTTTTCGCGCCAGGCGCGGTTGAGCTTCAGCAGCCCCAGTATTTTGCCCTCGATCCAGACCGTCACGTCACCGGTGTAGGTGCCGGGCTGTAGCCCTTTGAGCGAGAAGGTTACGGTCAGCGTGCCATCGGCGGGCAGGTACTTATACACACGATATTCCTGCCAGTCGCCATAGTAGGGATATGAGTGGGATTTGACGCTGCGGAAGGTAGGTTCTACCGCTTGCACGCTTGCGCCGTCCAGCAAGGTCTCACCGAGTCCCACGCCGACGATGGTGACGCCTGCGGTGTCTATGTTGTGGATGTCCACCGTGAGGGTGAAGGGCTCGCCCGCTTTCACACGGTTGGGGGTAAACAGGGGGGTCACCGCCAGGGTATCCGGCTCATCACCTATATGCAGCGCGGCGGCGATGCCTACCACGCAGCCCACCAGCACACCCACCAGCACGATCAGCAGCCCACAGCCTTTGAATAGCCTTGCGAGTTTTCCCCACATGGCAACCATCCTTTCGTACAGTGTACTCGGCATATAAGCCTCGCCGGTCCTGATCGACCGGCGAGTATGCTCACTGTTGGAATTGTACCGGCAGAGCGCTCGCCGTGCCAGCGCTCACCTGCCGGGGCAATGATCAGGGCAGGTTCGGCTCGTCGCGGAAGATGCGCACGCGCCGGTGTGGTTCGGTGCCATACGAGTGCGAAACCAGGTGCGCCCGGCGGGCCATATCGTGCTGCTTGCGCCGGATGTGAGCATCTTGCGGCGTCAGATCGACGGACCGCGTGCCGTTTTTCACCCGGCGAATGGCCTCTTCGGCCTCACGTAAGGCGGCCACGAAAGGGTCCGGGCGTTCGCTGCCTCCATAGAGATCGAAGACGTCGATCAGGAAATCTTCCATCTGCGTGACGGTATTGGCGCGCAGCACATAGATTGAGATCCCCATGCGCTCGGCGTCTACGATCAGGCGTGGACGACGGCGGTAGTAGTTTTTGAGCGTGACCAGAGCCTGAGCGGCCTCAAGGTCTTCGACGACTTGCACCGGCACACGGAGCTGCTTGGCAACCTGCGCCAACCGGTTACGCGCAACGCCGTAGGGAAACACATGCAGAGTTTGCTGCCAGCGGCCATTTTCGATGGTTGGTTCGAATGGCTCGGCACGCTCACCCACCGGTTCCGGGTAACGGGCATCCACAGCGCCGGACGCGCTTTGTTTGTCGTGGCTCTTGCCATTGGACCGGCGTGAGCGCGACCCGTTGCGGTCACCAAACGCATTTTCGGGCGCGACGATTTCGGTTGTGATCGAGCCGTCGTCCTGCCGCTGACGAATTTCCACCTGGAGCGGTCGCCCGCGCAGCTTGGCATCCACCGCCGCGGCCACATCTTCGAGCACGGCCAGCCGGTGCCGGGTCTGAAGCTCGATCAGCACGTTGAAGGTGGGTGGTGCGCGGCGTTCGAGTACGGTCTTCTGCGTGCCGCGCCGCCGCGCTTCCTCATCGGAGAGCGTGACCGATTCGATCCCCCCCACCAGGTCGGAGAGGGTTGGGTTGAGCAGCAGGTTATCGAGCGTGTTGCCGTGTGCGGTGCCGATCAACTGCACGCCGCGCTCGGCGATCGTGCGCGCCGCCTGGGCTTCCAGCTCGCGCCCGATCTCGTCGATCACAATCGTCTCCGGGTTATGATTCTCGACGGCCTCGATCATCACCTCGTGCTGGAGCAAGGGCTTGGCAACTTGCATGCGGCGCGCCCGGCCTACCGCCGGGTGGGGCACATCGCCATCGCCGCCGATTTCGTTCGAAGTATCCACGATCACGACACGGCGCGATTCGGCCAGGACGCGGGCCGCTTCGCGCAGCAGCGTGGTCTTGCCGACGCCGGGTGGTCCCAACAGCAGGACGTTATTTCCGGCCTCGATGATGTCTTGCAGAATGTCAATGGTGCCATAGACGGCGCGGCCAACCCGGCAGGTCAGGCCCACGATGTCGCCACGCCGGTTGCGGATGGCGCTGATCCGGTGCAGGGTGCGTTCGATTCCCGCGCGGTTATCGTCGTCGAACGAGCCAACACGCTCGGCGACATAGGCGATCATGTCTTGGGTGACTTCGTGTTGATCTAGCACAATTTCGCCGTTCACATAGCGCGCAGTGGGCACGCGGCCTTGATCCAGGATAACTTCCAGCAGGTCATCCGGGTTGCGGCCCAGCGCGACCATCGCCTGAACGATGGTGTGTGGCAGGACGGCATAGAGCTGGTCAAGGTCATCTGTTATGCGACGTTCCATAGGTGTCCGTTTTTACCACTGTTCGGTTATTTGCCGGTGCGCCGCCAGGCAGGCATCCGGCTGGGCCATTTGTGACGTTTCTGCACGAGCGCCTGCCACAAGGTACGCAAGGGCGGGGTTTTGTGCCGGTGCAGGGTGAGCGGTCCGTCCGTCACTGGCGAACGGTTCGTTTCCAGGCCGGGCAGCGTCGAGAATTCGGGACGCTCTGCCCGGACAAGCGTATTCTTAACCATTAAAGCCTGGTATGCCCATGATGTGAACGCCACCTCTTCCAGTGCACCGCGCAGCCAGTCCTGGTAAGCGCGGGCGTACAAATAGACCGGGAGTTGTTCGGCGCGCGGGATATGCCAGAGTGCAGCCCGCACGATAGCCGATGCCTGATTCGATACTTCAGGATGAAAATAGGGCTTGATGACGATGCCGTTTCTGCCCTCGGTGATGGCCAGGTATGCGGCCAACACACCTTCTCGCTCATAAACTAACCCGGCGGGTTCGCTCCCTGGGCGCTGCTCGGCCTGCTGAAGCAGGCGCGGGACCGTGTTGGCGCACAGCGTCGCAATGGCGATCAGGTCGCGGTCAGCCACGGGCCGCAGCCTGATCCCGGTATCCCCATTCGAGAGCTTTGGACCAGGCTGACGGCACAACAAAGTCTGCCGTGCGTACACCGCGAACCCGGCCCGCCGGAAGGCTACCAGGATCGGATGATCTTCGCAGACCTCGGCGGTGACCAGTTGGGCGCCGCGTTTTCCCGCCTCGACAACCAGGGTTTCGAGCAGGCGCACCCACTCATACACATCCCCTTCGCGCGGGTCTGGGGCCAGGAAGGTCAGGCAGGCGATGCCGTCTCCCATCCGGTGGCGGAACTGCCCTGCATACCCATTTTCCCCCCGGCGCAGCACATAGGTCGGCGCGCCCAAATCGGTGAGTGGCACAACCGACAGCAGCACATCCTCCAGGCTGGCCAGGCCGCGCGTCACTGCCGTGGTACTATCAAGCGGCAGGTGAAGGGCCATCACGCGCCGGATAAACGGCAGGTCGAGCGGTGTCACCGGGCGCACGTCAACAGCTTTCATGGCGGCTTTTGCGCTCTCCATGAGCCTGCCCAATCGGCGCAAAACATCCAGCATTCAACGCGGCAGGTGGGTGGCAAACCTGGCGGGGGGTGTTTTCCACAATCGCTGTGCGGATGAGGTCTGAGAAGTATGGTTTCATCTGTTCTTCATTTTAACATCAGGTCAGGCAGGCTGACAATAGTCTTCTTATAAATGTAATAGCGCGAGTTTCAATTCGATTTTGGCCGTATGCTGCTGACGGGCTGCGACAGGTCGGCTCGTGAATCGTTCGCCTGTGAGTCTTCATATACGCTGCGCGCCTCAAAACGGCGCGGTGCGCGCCTCAAAACGGCGCGGTGCGCGCCCCAAAACGGCGCGATGCGCGCCTCAAAACGGCGCGGGGCCATGCCGGAGGTTATCCCCGGCACGGCCCCTGTGTGCTTATCCCACCACCCGTAAAGGCGACTGGTTTGCCCGGCGCTTATTGCAGCGCGTAGGTGATGGTGACATTCATGCTGACGCTGAGCTGCCCGCCGCTGATCGGCACGCTGGCTGCCTCTGCGCCGCCGCCCATCCCGCCACCGCCGCTCATGTACGGCATGTAGCCATCGCTGCCGCCCTCAACGACGCGCAGGGGTGCTCCCAGGGTCAGACCCAGGATGCTGGCCAGCTCTTCGGCCCGACTGCGCGCATCGGCCACGGCCAGGGCGCGGGCATCGGACTGGAGCGCTGCGCGATCTTCAATTGAGAACTCGATATAGTTGATCACGTTGGCCCCAGCATCGACGGCTGCCGCGATCAAGTCGCCGACAGCGTTGGTATCACGCACGATGATCTGGGCCGTGGTCGAAACCCGGTAGTAAGGCGAAGGGGTCTCGCCGCCTTCCGGCATCGGCATGACGCCGCCGCCGTATGAGTAGTCCTGCCAGATCGAGTAGTAGTCGGTGCGAATGTCTTCGGGGGCCACGCCGTTTTCCTTTAGGATGGCCATCACCGCGTTCATGCGGCTGTTGACTTCGTCCATCGCCGCTTTTACGTCCTGCTGCGAGACTTCCACGCCCAGGCCGAGCCGTACAATGTCCGGTGAACCATAGGCGACTCCGTAGCCGGTCACGGTGATGGTGCGGTCGGTGTCTTCCCCTTGCTGCGAAGGGGCCGCCGAAACTGGCTGGTGGGCCGACCACACCGCCGGAACTGCTATCAGCGCTGCGAGCAGGACGGTCAGGATTGTCTTCTTCAACATTACGTGTCTCTCTCCTATGCACAGAAATGTGCCACTGACGATATGGTGAGATGGTAACAGGTTCTGGGGTGTGGAACCGGGCGCAGTGGTGCTGCCTGCCCCACGCTCCCCCACTGGGATATAGACGCCGGCAGTGGTGGAAAAGTTCCCGACCAGGGGAATTTTGACGCCGGGGCGCGAATGGTTGACACTCTGTGGGCGGACAAGCGATCAGTGGAGATTGGGGAGCAGCGAGTTATGGGTCTGTTGGTGCTGCTGGTGGGAATCAGCCTGGTGATAGGGACGGTGGTGCTCGGTGTGGGGCTGCATCGTCGCACCGGAACGGCTTACGCGCTGCTCACAGTGGGCATCCTGACGGCTGTTCCTGCGCTGCTGATCCAGGCGGTGCTGCTGCGCGCCGTGCCGGAGGCGCTCCTTTCTGTGTTGCCCATAAAGGCCCTGATCCTGGGGCTGCTGGCAGGGTTTATCCACGAGCCGGCGCGTCTCTTTGGCTACCAAATCCTCGCGCCTGGGGCGACCACGCGCCCCCACGCGATGATGATCGGGCTGGGGTACGGCCTGCCGGCAGTCGGATATACCGCGCTGCTGGCCTTTGGGTTGGGGTGGTCGATGCTGCTCAACGCTGGCGAGCAGGCCGATCGTCCGGCGGCGCTGTTAAGCGGCGCACTCGCCGAGGCGTGTAACGGGCTGCTGCCGCTGGTGATGCACATGGCGCTTAGCTGGGTGGTGTTGACGATGTTCCTGTACGGGCAGGTGTACCGCCTTTTTGTGGCCATCTTTGCGCACGGGGTCGTGGTGATGATGGTGGTGCTGCTTGGTCCAGGCGATAGCTGGGCGGTGGTGATCTGGCGCGCCGTCGTCGCAGTCATCAGCCTGGGGGTGATTCTGCGCGTTCGCCCGCCTGCGCCGCTTGCCAGTTCACCCAATGAAGAATGAGTCTGCCGGGGTGCAGGACATCCTTCGTGCACCCCGGCAGCGCGATCGTCACTTCTCGGTATAGGTATCGAACAGGGACTGTACCACCAGGGCACGGCGTACCGCGTCCTCGGTCGTCGGGCCGTCGATCACGGTGAGCATGATCTCAACCGGGTGATCGGGGCGCACGTGGACAAAATTGTCCGAAAAACGCGCTTCTCCCTCGCTGAGTGTCAGCCAGGTCCACAGAGCCGGGTGCTGAACCTCCAGGGTTACGCGGAAGGTTCGCTCACCTGCCGGTTCAACGGTGAAGGCCAGGTTCGGCTGGCGCAGCATGAGATGTTTGGGACGGGCGAAGGATACGAAATTGCTGGAGACGATCTCGCCATCCACTTCCAGATCGAGCCACAACATAACGTCGCGCGGCGTGCGTGCTGTCAGGTGCGCCTCAAGGTCCAGGGCCTCGACCATCAGGCTGCCGTTGGCGGGCAGGGTGATCTCCAGGCTGCCAGAGTCGAGGGTTTCGCCGGCGGCATCGGTGACGGCCCAGTGCAGGGTCGCCGGGCATTCGTCGAGGTCGTCACTGGTGACGAATAATGCGACGGTGCCCTGTTCCTGGTTTTCCACGCCGCTCACCAGGTAGGGGCTGTAGAACCGGCGTGCCAGGTAGTGCAGCGCCTTCCACCGACCCGGATAATCGATGGATGCCCAGCTTGCAACCGGCCAGCAGTCGTTGATCTGCCAGTAAAGCGCGCCCATGCAGCGCGGCATATTGCGCCGCCAGTGCTCCACCGCGTATTTGATACCCATCGCCTGCAAAATCTGGCTGAGCCAAAGCCAGTTCTCAAAAGATGAGGGCATCCGGAACCAGTCGGTCATATAGTGTACGATGTACGCGTTACCGTTGCGGCTGCGCTGGTGATGCTCCATCACGTAGCTGGTGATGTTGCGATCATCGGGGGCGGTGTAGCCGTAGGTCGTTCGGGGTTCCGGGAACGACTGGAAGCCGAATTCGCTCACGAAGCGGTGATAGGCGGTGCGGTACCACTCAAAGGGTTCTTTGCCGTGCCAGACCTGCCACAGATGGGTATCGCCCCATTTGGGACTCAACCAGTCGGCGCGGTCACCGTGCGGCGAATGGGGGCTGCCGGGCCAGTAGGCGGTCTGCGGGTCCAGCCGGGCGACGACATCGGGCAGCAAGGTATCGAAGATGGCGCTGTAGTCCTTCCAGCTCATGGTGCGGTCGGTCCATTCCGGCCCGACCAGCCCCTGTTCCAGCTCATTATTGCCGCACCACAGCGCCAGCGAAGCATGGTGCCGCAGCCGCCGGACATTATCTTCTGCCTCGGCTTTGACATTCGCCAGAAAGTCTTGATCAAAACCGGGATAGGTGGTGCAGGCGAAGATAAAGTCCTGCCACACGCACAGGCCAAGCTCGTCACACACGTCGTAGAAGGCATCGGATTCGTAGAGGCCGCCGCCCCACACGCGGATCATGTTCATATTGGCGGCGGCAGAGTCCTCCAACAGGCGGCGGTAATCGGCGGGAGTCAGCCGTGCGACAAAGGTATCGGCGGGAATCCAGTTCCCCCCTTTGGCAAAAAACGGCACACCATTGGCCACGAACTGGAAGGATTCGCCCCAGGCGTCCTCGTGGCGGTCGAGAATCAGGGTGCGCAGACCGATGCGCTTCTCGCTGAAATCGAGCGTTTGTCCGTCCGGCCCGATCAGTGTCACGGTCAGGTCATATAGCGGCTGATCGCCCAGGCCGTTCGGCCACCACAGTTCGGGGTCATCAATCATCAGGTCAATCGAAGCTGAGCCATCACTGCCGAGCGGCGCGCTGGCCTCAGCCACCACCTCCCCCTCGAACGATGCGGCAATGTGCACGGTAAGCGGTGCCTCGCCGGTGCGCTCGGCGACGGCGCTCACCGTGAGGCCCACCCGACCCGGCTGGCTGTGATCCTGGTGAATGGCGACATCCGCCAGTCTTGCTGTGTTGAAGGCGACCAGCTCGATATCCTTCCAGATGCCACAGGTGACCAGCATCGGCCCCCAATCCCAGCCAAAGTTGCTCGGCTGTTTGCGTATCCAACTACCGGTGTCGAGCTTGTCCTGGCCAATGCCCCAGCCCGGCAGAGGGCGGCGGGCGTTGCGCTCGCGGACATAAGTCATCGCCGAGGTGAAGGTGATGGCCAGCATGTTGATACCCGGCGCGAGCAGCGGCTTGACGTCGAATTCCCAGGTGCGGTACATGTTGTCGGTCTCGCCGATGACGAAACCGTTCAGCGTCACCGTTGCAATTGTATCCAGGCCGTGGCAGCGCAGCAGGATACGCTCGTGTTCCAGTAAGTTTGCCGTTACCTCGAAGGTGCGCCGATAGGTCCAATCGGCTTCGCCCACCCACAGTGTGCGGAGTTCATTGTCGCGGAAGAAGGGGTCTTCAATCGCACCGGCGGCCAGCAGATCGGTGTGCACACAACCGGGGACACTGGCCGGGAAGCTGTCGTCGCGCCCGACCTGGCTGAGTTCCCATTGACCGTTAAGAGTTTGTGTCTGCATACAAGCCTGATCCTTTGTCTGTGTTTTGTCTGTGTTTTCTGTGTACGATGAATAATTGGGCGCGTAGCGATCTCTCTGGATCATGGGTAGTTCACGAGGCCAGGATCGCTTCAATCGCGGCCAGTTCCTCGGCGGAAAAGTCGCGGCGGCGCATGGCCTGAACGGCATCATCAATCTGGCCGGTGGTGCTGGCTCCGATCAACACCGAGGTCACTGCATCGTGGCGGATGGCCCAGGCCAGCGCCATCTGCGCCATCTTCTGGCCGCGCGCCTGAGCGATCTCGCGCAGGGCGCGCACTTTCTCTACTTTGGCGGCAGTCACATGTTCCGGGCGCAGGAAACCGTGCGCTTTACCGGCGCGCGAATCCGCCGGGATGCCGTTTAAGTACTTGTCGGTGAGCAGCCCCTGCGCCAAAGGTGAGAACACGATCCCACCGATGCCTTCTTCGGCCAGCACATCGAGCAGGCCGTCTTCGATCCACCGGTTAAACATGTTATACGAAGGTTGGTGAATCAAACAGGGAGTGCCCAGCGAACGCAAAATCGCGGCGGCCTGGCGGGTCTGCTCCGGGTTGTAATTGCTGATCCCGGCATAGAGCGCACGGCCACTGCGCACCGCAAAATCGAGCGCGCTCATGGTTTCTTCGAGGGGGGTATCGGGATCGGGGCGGTGGCTGTAGAAGATATCGACATAGTCCAGGCCCATCCGCTTGAGGCTCTGGTCAAGGCTGGCGATCAGGTATTTGCGCGATCCCCATTCGCCGTATGGTCCCGGCCACATCCAGTATCCCGCTTTGGTCGAGATGATCAGTTCGTCGCGGTAGGGGCGGAAGTCTTGCTGGAACAGTCTGCCAAAATTCTCTTCGGCGGAGCCGGGCGGCGGGCCCTAGTTGTTGGCCAGGTCGAAGTGTGTGATGCCCAGGTCGAAAGCGCGCCGAAGCATCGCGCGCTGATTTTCGAGCAGGTCCACGCCGCCGAAGTTGTGCCACAGGCCCAGCGAGACAAGGGGCAAACGCAGCCCGCTGCGTCCACAGCGCCTGTACTCCACATGCTCATATCGCGCATTATCTGCCAGATAAACCATTATTCATGTCCTTTCTTCTTCAAACTTCGAAAGCATCCGTTTTGTTATCGCTGCCCAGTCAAGATCCCCAGCCGGAGCCACTTCGCATTGTGCCCCGGTGGTCAAGGCGCGCTTTCGCGCACGATCAGGTCCTCGTCGTAGAGATGTTCATAATAGGTGAGATCGCCTTCCATGCGGCGGAACAGCAGGCGCGCAGCCATCCGGCCTATCGCATAGGTGGGCACGCGGAAGGTGGTGAGCGACGGTTTCACCTGGCTGGCGAGCAGAATATCATCACAGCCGGTGAGAGCGACATCATCCGGAACCCGGCGACCCAGGTCTTGAGCCGCGCGCAGCACGCCCAACGCGATCAAGTCGTTGCCGCTAATGATCGCATCGATGGTTGGATGGGCGCTGAGCAGTGTGTATCCGGCATCGTAGCCTGCCTGCCAAGTGGGCGCACAGTCGATGCACCATTCGCGGTGGACTTCGGCTCCCAACTCGGCCAACATGCGCAGATATTGATCGCAGCCTGCCTGGATGGCACTGTGACGTAGGGGAGTATAACCAAATCGCCGCTTGCCGGAGCGCAGCATGTGTTCGGCTGCCGTGAGCAGGCGCTGGATCGCCCCGTGACGGCTGCGCACGACGTTTGCAATGGGGGCCGGGGCAGTGCGGTTGACCAGCACAGCGGCTTCGTGTTTTTCGACCAGCGGGAACAGCACATCGTCAGGCAGGCGTGAACTGCACACGATCAGGCCATCGACCGAAGAATCCTCTACCTGGTTGAGCACAGCTTCTTCGCGAGAAACGGTTTCGTTGGTATTGGCCAGCCACACGCTGTACCCACGTTCCCATGCCTCATCTTCGATTCCTTGCACGATGGTCGAGAAATAAGGATTGGTGATATCGGGCACCACCACGCCAAGCATCATGGTCCGGTTGGTGACAAGGGCGCGTGCAGCACGACTTGGGCGGTAGCCCAGGCGAGCGGCGATGTCGCGCACATGCTCGCGCGTGGCGGTGCTGATGCGCCCGGTGCCATTGATGACGCGCGAGACGGTCATGGGCGAGACGCCAGCCTCACGGGCGACATCGGCGAGGGTGACACGTTGACGACGGGGGGCCATACTGTCCTTGAGTTGACAAAAGGTACAAAAGTCTCTACACTGAAAGACGATGAGTTAGCGTTAACGCGACGGTATATTTTCTGCTGCCCCCAAAAAAGTTCTTTTAGGGTTAGCGCTAACCCTGAAACTAAGTATAGCCGGTCCTGGTGTTTAATTCAATACATTACCGTTCCCCAGGATCATTCATCACAGAGACTGCATGAGCGATTCAAAACTAGATTTTTCGTATCTCCCCCTCTGTGTACAGGACATGCGGTCAACCTCTGCATCGATCCTCAGCGCAGTGTGCAGACTGCCTGTGTCGGCCTCTACTTCAATTCATCCAGGATGCTTGACAGCGTTTTCTTTATCATGCTATGCTGAAGTTAACGCTAACGTTAGCGTTAACTTTTCGGGGGGACCTATGGCGCAGCGTATCACGATGGCCGATGTGGCCCAGGCAGCGGGCGTCTCTTTGATGACGGTCTCGCGCGTGGTCAACCACAAAGAGGGCATCAGCGACGAGACACGCCAGCGCGTTCAAGCCATCATTGAGCAGTTGGGCTATCGGCCCAGCCACATCGCGCGCGGATTGGTCACCGCGCGCACCGGGACGATTGGCCTGGTGGTTCCCGACAATACCAACCCCTTTTTCTCCGAATTGGCGCGGGGTGTCGAAGAAATCGCCTACACCGAAGGTTACAACGTTTTTCTGTGCAACACCGAAGAAGACAACGAACGCGAACTGGCCGTCCTGCAATCGCTGGAAGAAAAGCGGGTGGATGGCATCATCCTGTGCAGCTCGCGACTCGATGAATGTGACCTGGCTTCCGCGCTCGATCCCCAGACGGCTGTGGTGCTGGTCAACCGCCTGATCGACCGCCACCCTTCCGGGGCGGTTACCATTGCCGATGCCGATGGAGCGGCCCTGGTCACTCGCCATCTGATCCGGCGTGGACACCGGGCGATCGGCTTGCTGGCCGGCCCGCCTCGTTCCTACTGCGGACGCCGTCGGGCCGAAGGTTTTCGCCACGCCCTGATCGAAGCCGGGATCGAACCACGTGCAGACTACGAACAGCCGTGCATGGCTACCGTGGATGCTGGATGCAAAGCTGCATTGGACCTGCTGAGCACACGGCCAGAGATCACTGCTTTGTTCTGCTTCAATGACCTGGTAGCCATAGGGGCGCTGCAAGCGTGCAGCCAGTTGGGGCGTGCCGTGCCGCAAGATATCGCCATCGCCGGGTTTGATGATATTCCCACAGCGTCGCTGGTCACCCCTGCGCTGACCACCTGCCGGGTTCCGATGGGGACAATGGGCAGCCGGGCGATGCGGCTGCTGCTGGCGCGTATCGCCGGGTGTGGCAGTGACTGCCAGAATGTTGAAATCCAGCCGGAGCTTGTCGTGCGGGCCAGCGCACCTTAGCGTGGTGCGGTCTGTTGTGCGCTGCCGGACCTGAAAAAGATTGACCTTTAGATGTCTTTGAACTGTGTCAGGGCACGCCCATGGTGTTGTCCGGCCAGTGATTTTTGGACGAGCGGCGTGCAACGCCAGAACAGAAAGGAGGCTGGGGCAAACTGACGGTGAGTCCCTGGGCAAGTTTCACAAGACACTTAAAGTCAGCTAAAAGGAGCAAAAATGTCTAATAAGCGGATGTTTCTCTTCATCGTGACCGTCGCCTTATTGGCGGCCATGTTGATGCCCAGTGTCGGGCATAGTGTCTCGGTTCAGGCGCAGGGTGACTGCCCCTATAAGGAAGCCCCCATGTGGGCGGCGATGGTCGCGGCGGGTGAACTGCCGCCCGTCTGCGAACGCCTGCCCGAAAATCCCCGTGTGGTCGAGCCATATGAAAGCATTGGTGTATACGGCGGCATCTGGAACCGTGCCTGGCGTGGCGTGAACGACTTCCACTGCTTTGGCCGCGTGAACTATGACCCCACTCTGCGTTGGCCACGCGACCCCAATGACCCGGTGCAGCCCGGCCTGGCCGAGCGCTGGGAGTTCAACGCCGATGGTACCGAACTGACCCTGTACTATCGTAAGGGTCTCAAGTGGTCGGACGGCGTTCCCTTCACCGTCGATGATGTCATCTTCTGGTGGGAGCATATCGAGAACGACACCAATATCACCAAGGCGGTTCATACCGAGTGGAAGAACCTGACCGAACTGGTCAAGATCGATGACTCGACCATCACCTTGAAGTTCTCGCAGCCGAACGGTCTGGCCGAGACGGTGGGTTTGGCCTTCCACGGCAACCAGTGGCCGCTGGGCTTTGAGCGTTTTGGTTTCTATGCTCCCAAGCACTATCTGGAACAGTTCCACCCGGCCTTCAACCCGGACGCCACTTATGAACTGTTCGAAGAAAAGGCGAATGACTATAACGTGGAACGCCCGGTGATGACGGCCTGGAAGATCGTGGAATATGAACCGGGTACGACCCTGATGATCGCCGAGCGCAACCCGTACTACTATGCCGTTGATACCGCGGGCAACCAACTGCCCTATATTGACTACCAATACTATCACTTCGTGGAAGATGTCGCGGGCATCAACGTGATGGGCATCGCGGGCGAACTGGATATGCAGGCACGCGGTATCGATCTGCTCCAGTACCCGGTGTATATGCAGAACGCCGAAGCGAACGGTTATCACATGCTGATGTGGCCTCAGGCTATGGCCTCGGCTGCGACTCTGTGGTTCAACCAGAGCTATCCGGATGATAAGTATCGTGAGCTGTTCCAGACCCTGGCGTTCCGTCAGGCCATGTCGATTGCTATCGACCGCGAGACGATCAACCAGGTCGCCTTCCTCGGCCAGGGTGTACCCTACACTGAGACCGTTGTGCCCGATTCACCCTATTATCAGGAAGATATTGCCACTGTCTGGGGCCAGTACGATCCTGAACTGGCCAAGCAGATGCTCGAAAGCGAAGTTGGGTTGGTCAAGGGCAGCGATGGCTTCTATACCTTCGCGGATGGCTCGCCGATTCTGCTGGTCATCGAGACTTCGGCGACCGGAGCCGGCGTGGCCGATACGTTGGAACTGGTGGCGGAGCAGTGGAACGCCATCGGCATGAAGACCGAAGTGCAGATCATGACGCGCGATGTCTTCTGGCCGCGCGCAGGCGCGAACGAAGTGATGGTGGCCTCGTGGACGACGGATCGCGGTCTGGTTCCGATGGTGGACCCGATCTATCAGTTCCCCTTTGACGAGCGCTCGTGGATGGCCCCGGCTTATGGCATCTGGTACAAGTCGGGTGGCACCGATGGCCTGGAACCGACGGATGAGTTCAAGGCTGCGATGGC
This sequence comes from Anaerolineae bacterium, assembly GCA_034429275.1. Classification (GTDB taxonomy): domain Bacteria; phylum Chloroflexota; class Anaerolineae; order Aggregatilineales; family Aggregatilineaceae; genus DAOUFU01. The sequence goes on from DAOUFU010000100.1 coordinate 48,230, forward strand.
GCTGTACGACGAATACAAGGTCACTACCGACTCGGCTCGCCAGGTCGAAATCGGCAAGGCGCTGGTTCGCATGTCCACCGAGAACGTGTGGACGATCGGCACGGTGGGCATGGTCCCGAACCCGGTGGTGGTCAAGAACAACATGATGAATGTGGACCCCAACCACACGGCGGACTGGATCATCATGACCCCTGGTACGCTGGAGCCTGCAACCTTCTACTTTTCGGATGCCGGCCAGTAACTGAGTAGGCGTCTGGAACCCAAGTGGGGCTGGGTGCTGCCGGGCAGCGCTCAGCCCTTCCTTCCAGTCAAGTCAGTTCCGGGAGTTAAAACGTATGCTGGCCTACATTGTTCGACGTGTTCTGGGCATGATCCCCATGTTGATCGTGATCTCGTTCATCTCGTTTGTGATCATTCAGCTTCCTCCAGGCGACTATCTGAACACGCTGCAGGCTGTGGCGGGTTCCAGCGGGGGCGGTATGAGCCAGGACCAGGCGGACCTGCTCCGGGAGCGATATGGTCTCAACGAACCCTTTATGGCCCAATATTGGAAATGGATTTCGGGCTTTCCTAAGGGCGATTATGGGTATTCATTCGAGTGGAATACGGATGTCTGGGGGCTAATCGATGACCGCGTGGGCTATACATTGCTGTTAGGCACGTGCTCGCTGCTGATCATGTTTGTGCTTTCCATTCCGGTCGGCATTTATTCCGCCACGCACCAGTATTCCATCGGCGACACCCTGCTTTCGGCGCTAGCGTTTCTAGGGCTGTCGATCCCTGGCTTTTTGCTGGCGTTGATCTGGCTGTATGTGGGCGGCATTGTGTTAGGCCTGGATGTGATGGGGGCGCAGTCGAAGGAATATATCAATGCGCCTGGCAGCCTGGCCAAATCGTGGGACTATTTTCTGCACTTGTGGCCTCCAGCGATCATCCTGGCGCTGGCAAGCACGGCGCAGTTGATGCGCATTATGCGTAACGGGATGCTGGACGTGATGAGTCAGCAATATATCACTACAGCGCGCGCCAAAGGACTGACCGAGCGTAAGGTGATCAACAAGTATGCGGTACGTGCCGCCATGAACCCGGTGGTGAGTGTGCTGGCGATGGAAGTGCCCAAGATCATCAGTTCGTCGATCCTGATCGGCGTGGTGATGTCGGTGCCGACTACTGGCCCACTGTTCCTGCGCTCGCTGCTCAGCCAGGATATGTATGTCGCCGGAACGTTCCTGATGATGATGTCGGTGATGCTGCTGATTGCCAACCTGATCGCCGACCTGATCCTGGGCTGGTTAGACCCGAGGATTGTGTACTCATGATAGATTCCACTTCTTCCAATCCTGTTGATCCGGTGGCACGCAATTCAGAAGAATTGCGCAACCTGTACCGTGAGATGGCCGCAGCCGAGGCTGCGCGCGAGGTCGATCTTGCCAGCCAGGTATTGACCGAACACGAGGCCCGCTTTGCTGCCTCACAATGGGTGATGATCTGGCGACGGTTTCGGCGCAACCGTGCCGCGTTGGTCGGCGGCGTCATCGTGCTAATCTATTACATTGTGGCGTTGTTTGCGCCTTTTTTCGCGCCCTATGGCCTATCCACGCGGTTCACTGCCCAGCTTTATCTGCCGCCGCAGCGCGTTCACCTGTTTGATGACGGCAAACTGAAGCCTTATGTCTATGGCATCGAATCCAGTTTTGACCAAAATTTGCGGCGTGTTCATACCAATACTGACGAGAAGATTTATCTCAAGTTTTTCGCCAGGGGCGAAAAGTACAGCATGTTGTACGGCTTGATCAAGAGCGATATTCACCTCTTTCAGGCACCGGGCGGCCTAGTGAGCATCATGGGCACCGATCGCCAGGGGCGAGATATGTTCTCGCGAATCGTGCTGGGCAGCCAGGTATCGTTGTTTATCGGGCTGGTCGGGGTGGTGATGAGCCTGACGATCGGCACAGTGTTGGGCATTGCCTCGGGGTATTATGGCGGGTGGATCGATGAGATCATCCAGCGCATGATCGAGATTGTGCGCGCTTTCCCCTCGATTCCGCTGTGGATGGCGCTTTCGGCAGCGGTACCACCTGGATGGTCACAGATCAAGACCTATTTCGCAGTCACGCTCATCCTGTCGCTGATCGGGTGGACGTGGCTGGCGCGCCAACTGCGCGGGCAGGTGCTCACTATCCGGCAGAGTGATTATGTGATGGCTGCGAAACTGGCCGGGGCCAGCGATTCGCGCATCATCTTCAAACACCTCGTTCCGGCGACAATCGGCCAGATTATCGTGGTGGCGACTCTTTCGCTGCCAGCCATGATCCTGGCCGAAACATCGCTCAGTTTCCTGGGGTTGGGGCTGCGACCGCCCATCACCAGTTGGGGTGTGCTTCTGCAGGAATCGCAAAATCTACAATCCCTGGCGCTGTACCCCTGGGTCTTTTTGCCGGCAGTCGTGATTGTGATCGTGATCCTGGCGTTCAGCTTTCTGGGTGATGGTTTGCGCGATGCCTCGGACCCCTACACGGTGTGAGCGAGAAGTGGCGAGGACGATATGAACCCCGACAACTTGCTGGAAATCAATGAGTTGAGCGTCCACTTCCGCACCCTGGACGGTATCGTGCGCGGTGTGGATGGCGTGAGCTTCTCGATTCGCAACGGTGAAACTATCGGCGTGGTGGGCGAATCGGGCTGTGGCAAGAGTGTGCCGGCCCACAGCATCATGCGCCTGCTGCCGAAGCGAATCTCGCGCATTGCGGGCGGGAATATCTGGTTCCGGCGGCGTAACGGCGACGAGGTCGATATGACGACCATAGACCCGGAAGGCAGTCTCATCCGCAGTATTCGTGGGAATGAGATCGCCATGATCTTTCAAGAGCCGATGACCTCGCTCTCACCGATGCATACCATCGGCGACCAGATCACCGAGGCAATCATGCTCCACCAGAACGTAGACCGGGCCGAAGCAGATGAGCGTGCCATCGAAATGCTGACTGCTGTGCGGATCGGCAATGCCCGCGAGTTTATCAAATCGTATCCACACCAGTATTCGGGCGGAATGCGCCAGCGGGCGATGATCGCGATGGCGCTCTCGTGCAACCCATCGCTGCTGATCGCTGATGAGCCGACTACCGCGCTGGATGTCACGATCCAGGCGCAGATTCTGGACCTGATGCGCAACCTCCAGCACGAATTTGAGTCGGCCATCATGATGATCACCCACAATCTGGGCGTGATTAACGAAATGGCGGATCGGATTGTGGTGATGTACCTGGGAAAGGTCGTGGAGATTGCCGATCGCCGGACTATATTCAAGCGTCCAGCGCATCCCTACACGGTGGGCCTGCTGCAATCGGTGCCGGAGATGGGCAAAATGGATCGCAAACGCCTGCACCCGATCCCCGGCATTATTCCTGATCCTTTCCATGTCCCGCAGGGCTGTGCTTTCCATCCACGCTGCCCGGCGCGCAAGACCCATGCCTGCACCGATCCGGCTGGGGTTCCGCTGGTGGAAGTGGAACCAGGGCACATGGTGCGCTGCACGCTGTATACTGACTGAGGCGGACGGACCCATGACAAGCGCTGAACAGAACCTTTTACTTGAGTTAAAAGACCTCAAAATGCATTTCCCGATCCGGCGCGGTGTGCTGCGGCGAGTCGTCGGCCAGGTGCGTGCGGTGGATGGGGTGAGCTTCACCATCCGGCGTGGCGAGACGTTGGGGCTGGTGGGGGAATCGGGCTGTGGAAAGACCACGTTAGGACGCTGTGTTGTGCGCGCTTATAAGCCGACGGCAGGCCAGATTCTTTATCATGGCGGCGGCAGGCCCAAGGACGATGATTCAAAAATTGCACAGCAGGTTGGTGCGCCGGTGAAGCGCGATATCGACTTCGCGCAGCTTTCGCAGCGCGAGCTGAAGGCGTACCGCCACGAGATCCAGATGATCTTTCAGGACCCCTTTTCGTCACTGAATCCCCGGATGACCGTGCTGGACATCGTCAGCGAGCCGCTGGTGATCCATACCAGGATGCGCGGGACCGCGCTCAAGCAAGAAGTGGGGAACTTGCTGCGACGGGTGGGGCTGCGCCCGGAATATATGCACCGCTATCCAAATGCGTTCAGCGGCGGGCAGCGCCAACGCATAGGGATAGCCCGCGCGCTGGCGCTGCCCGCCAGCCTGCTCGTGTGCGATGAGCCGGTATCGGCGCTGGATGTTTCGGTGCAGGCCCAGGTGGTTAACCTGCTGCAAGACCTCCAGCGCGAGATGGGGCTGACTTACCTGTTTATCGCGCACGATCTATCGGTAGTGCAGCATATCAGCGACCGCGTGGCGGTGATGTATCTGGGCCGCGTGGTCGAGCTAGCCGATTCCAAGACACTGTACGTCAACCCCAAGCACCCCTATACCGAAGCGTTGCTGTCGGCGGTCCCATCCACTGATCCGGATATCACGCGCGAGCGAGTCTTGCTCACTGGCGATGTGCCGAATCCGGCCAATCCGCCCTCTGGTTGCGCGTTTCATCCGCGCTGCCGCTATGCACAGGATATTTGCAAGCAGCAGATGCCACCCTGGATGACCTTTGAAGGTGGACACGGCGTGGCGTGTCACTTCGCCGATACATTACAGCTTGGTGGAGTGAGCTAGGCTGTGCGAATGGAAATCCCGGATATCGCCTGGGTTTTGGGCGTGGTATTGAACCACCCCGGCCCGGCGCGAGATCGTGATCGGTGGGCCACAACCGGCGTCCAGACGGCGGATCGTGGCCTGATTGTTATTGTTCCGATGAACGGCCTGGTAAGGTAGGAAAAAAATGACTGTTCCCTCAAAAGACCAATTAAAAGCCTGGCTGGCGTCACCTGCCCCGTTGGACGATCTGCGGGGGCGGATTCGCCAGTCGCCCACAACGCCGCTGATGCTCAACGTCATGCGGGGGGTATTGCCCGATCAGTCGGCTATCCCGCATCTGACCTACACGCTGTATCGCGAGTTTGAGCACACCGGCAGCCGGGCAGGATATGAGACCCCCTATTTCCTCAAGCGAGGAATGCTCACCCATGCAGTACTCGAATACCTGATGGGCGATGAATCGGTGCTGGATCGCATCCACGATCTGATCTGGTCTATCTGCGAAGAGACGACCTGGGTGTTGCCCGCACACGAGGAACAGGGGCCGGATTACTGGCGCATCGACCCGGTGGTGGTGCGGTCCGCGCCGTTTGGGGCGCATACGGCGCTCACCCGTGAGCCGGATGCCATCGACCTGTTCGCCGCCGAGACGGGTGCATCGCTGGCCGAGACGCTCTTTCTGCTGGGTGATGCACTTGCGCCGGAAGTGCGCCAGCGTGCTCGCCAGGAAGTTGAGCGCCACATCTTCAAACCCTACCTGGCCTATGGGCGGAAGCATTGGTGGTTCAAAGGGCCGCTGAACTGGAACGGTGTGTGTAATGGGGCGATTGGGCTGGCGTTTTTGCGGCTGGAAAAGGACCTCGAAACGCTGGCCGAGGCGCTGGAGATGGTGCTTGAAGGCTTTGAAGCCTACATCGCCACCGGGTTTGAGGCGGACGGCGGCTCGATTGAAGGTGTGGGCTACTGGAATTATGGCCTGCTGTACTATGTCACGGTGGCGGAACTGATGCGCGAGATCACCGGCGGGGCACTGGACCTGCTGGCGCAGCCCCGTATGCGCGCGATTGCGGCCTATCCGCCAGGGATGGTGCTGGTTGCTCCCAACCGGTTCATCAACTTTGGCGATGCTTCGGAGAACCAGGTGCTTTCGGCGGGCATTGTCACCCGGTTGGCCGAGCGTACCGGCGTAGACCAACTGCGCGCGCTGCTGGCTTTCGATGCCCGCGCGGCCAGCGCCGAAGCGAACGCAGCCTCCGCCCATGAAGTGCTGATGCGTCAGAGCGCGAATTTCTTCCACAAGCTGGCGATCATCATGCGTTTTGTGGGGTGGTGGGACTGCACCGCGCCGCGTCCGCATCACCAACACCAGGATTACATCCTGCCGCACAGCGGCGTAGTCAAACTGGTGGGGCAGACGGCGAGCGGCCTGCCAGTGATCCTGGCCACCAAAGCGGGAAACACCGACGGTCACCACTGCCATACCGATATTGCGACGTTTATCCTCAACATCGGTGGCGAGAGCCTGATCCCTGATGCCGGGCGCGGCCTGTATAGCAAAGAATACTTCCGACAGGCGCGCTATCAGAACATTTTCAACAACTCATACAGCCACAATGTGCCGCGTATCGGGGGTGCGCTGCAATCGCCCGGCCCCGAATTCGGCGGGCACGGGCAGTTCTTCGGAACGATTGTCACCCACGGCGAACAGGATGGTGTCAAAACGGTCGAAATCGACTTCCACAAGGCTTACGATCTGCCCGCGCTGACCGGCGCACGGCGGCGATTGGCGCTGCACACGGCGGACGGGGTCGTCAGCCTGGAGGACGTCTTCGCTTTTGCGGGCGCGCCGCTCAGCATCGAGGAAGCGTTTGTGACGTGGCACCCGGTCGAGCTTGAGGGTGGCACAGCGCGCATCCTGGGCGATCAATCGGTGCTTGAACTACGCATCCAGGAACCGGCAGGGGCGGCGTTTACCCTTGAGTCGCTTGAAGAAGCCTGCCGCGCCAATGAGATCAACAGCGCGTTGTACCGGTTGGCAGCCGCGCTGCCAGAAGGCTCGACGCGCTTCAAAATGCTGCTTACACCCCATACAAAGGATTAAATGATCATGACGAAGACCCAGTGGCCATCTGAAATGCGCGAGTTCAAAGACGAGAAGACAGGGCGCACGATCACCCAGCTTACCCGCACCGGGAACAACGTGCACATGTATTTCACCGAGAACTCGTTCGACAGCCAGCGCAACGAGATCATCTTTATGTCGGACCGCGCTTCGGGCGAGGACAAAGCTCCCCATGAAGACCCGGCCTACAGCCTGTACTGTATGAGCCTGGATACAGGCGAGATCGAGCGCATCGGCGAGGACGTGCTCCGTTCGGCTCATGCGGCAACCAAAACACCCGACAGCTCGGTGATCGCCTACTCGGTGTTGAGCGGGGATGTCAAGGTGATGGACCGGGCAGCCGGTACGATCACGCAGGTGTATGCCCATGTGCCGGGCTTCGAGATCGCCAGCGTGCCCAGCATCGCAGCCAACCGGCGCTACGTGGCGTTCTGCCGGAACGAGGTGGACGAGAAGCCTATTCACTATCACGGCGCGAACTATGCGGGCTTCAAGGAACGATACTACGAGATTAAGGATGGGCGGATCACGGTAGCCAATATGGATGGCTCCGGCTGGTACGACGTGTTCCGCGATACACACCAGCTTGGACATTTCCAGTTTTCGCCCGACGATCCCACCTTTGGCACGTTCTGTCACGAAGGCCCGTGGAACCTGGTCACCCAGCGCATCTGGTACCTGGACTTCATCTCGCGCGAGGCAAAACCCTGCTTCCGACAGGCAGAACAGGATTCGATTGGTCACGAATTCTGGACGCAGGACGGCTACATCTTTTTCGACAATCGCGGGCCGGGACACGATGGCACAATCACGTCCGACCGGACACAGGCGGTTGTGCGCGAGGTGGCCGTTAATGAGAATGCCATGATTCCGTTCGTAGGGCTGATGGATCGCAAGGGCAACCTGGTCAAGCGGATCGATATGCCATTCTACTGCAACCACTACCACGCCAACCCGGATAACTCGGTGCTGGTGGGCGATGATGTGGATGACCTGGTGCTGATCGACATCTCCGGCGAAAAGGCAGAACTGAGCGTGCTGGCAAATCACAAGACGTCGTGGCATACCCAGAGCAGCCACTGTCACCCGACCTGGGACTGGAAAGGCGAGCGAATCCTGTATGCTTCCGATCATGGTGGGCGCGTGCAGTTGTACCTGATCGAACTTTAGCGCGAGGCGAATATGGCGACTCATGGTCCCCCGCCCGACCCCATTCCGCAGTGCGCCGAATGGACGGCAACGTTAACCCGGATCGCTGCCGAACCGCTCGAATTTTGCCCGGATTTCCCGGCGATTGCGGCGCGGCACGAAGCGTTCTGGGCGCGGCAGCCGCTCGACAGGCCTTTGTTCCTGGGCAGCGCCAACACGACTCCAGATCGCCCCATCACACGGCGTCTGGACTTGCTCCACGATCCTGACGCCTGGTTCGCGGCCCGGCTGGAGGACCTGCACCGGACGCACATCGTCGGCGATACACTGCCTACCGTGCGAGTCGATTTGGGGGCGGTGGCGCTGGGGGCGTTTTTCGGCGCGCGCACCGAATTTGAGTCCGACACGACATGGACGCACGCTTTCATCGACGATGACTGGTCCAACGCACCGGAATGGATCATCGCGCCGGATAACCCCTATTGGCGCGTCATGGAGACGCTGGCTGCACGCGCGGCTGCCGACGCTGTGGGGCGCTATGTTGTCATGGTGCCCAACCTGGGCGGTACGGCGGATGTGCTGCTCAATTTGCGCGGATCGTCGGGGTTAGCCATTGATGTGATCGAACAGCCGGATGTCATCGCCGCTCACGTGGAGGCGATCTATCCCGCCTGGCGGCAGGCGTTCATCCGCCTGCACGAGATCATCGTGGGTGCGGGGGCAGGAATCACCGAATACCTGGGGTTATGGTCCAATCGGCCTTATGTGCTGCCACAATGTGACTTCAGCGCGATGATCGGGCCGCGCCCGTTCAAGCGGCTGTTCCTGCCGGATATAGCGCGGCAGGCGGCGACGGTCGGACGCGCCATTCATCACCTGGACGGCCCTGACGCGGTTCGCCACGTGGACGCGCTGTTGGATACGCCGGAAATCGACGCCATCCAGTATGTGGTTGGCGCGGGGCATTCGGCGCTCCCGCACATCCCAATGTTTCAAAAAATCCAGGCCCGCGGCAAGCCGCTCCAGGTGTTGTGCCCGTTCGGTGATGTGCTGGCGGTCTGCGAGGCGCTGGAACCGGATGGGCTGGCGATCCTGGTGGACGAAGTACCCGATGCAGCCGCTCTAGACGAGCTGTACGCGCAGTTTTGCGCGCGCTATGGCGTATGAAGGCGTATGAATCACCAGGGGGCCGTTGTCGCGGCCCCCTGAGTGTTAGTGTGGGTGGTAGGCGTTATTCATAACGCAGGGTATTGAGCGGCTTCTCGCCCGATGCAGTCCAGACGGACCACACCGCCGCCACCAGCGAGATGAGGATGCACAGGCCCATCAGCCCGAAGGCCAGCCCATAGGGGATGTGCGTGCCCATCTCTTTTTCGAACAACTGGTAGAGGATGAACAGCAGGATGATGAAGCTGATCCCAACGCCGATCAGCCCGCCGATCAGCCCCATCAAGCCGTTTTCGAGCAGAAGCATCCCCAGCACGCGTTCGCGCTGCAGGCCAATCGCCTTCATGACGCCAATCTCGCGACGGCGCTCCATGGTTGAGAGCGCGACTGAGTTGGCGATCACAAACCCGCCGGTGAACAGCGCCAGCGCCGCGACCAGGATGGGGAACGAGGTGAACTGGTCGATGACACGGTTGACCAGGTCATTGATGAAGCGCGTCTCCAGCACAAAGACGCCGGGGACTTCGTTTATGCTGCGGCGAACCTGCTTGATATCGGATTCCTTCACATCGGCGATGGCGGCGACGCTCTGCGGTGCAGCTCCTTCGAAGGCCGCATACGGCGCGTAGATGGCCGCACCCGATCCCACCGTGAGACCGGCATCGCTGGTCACACCCACGATCACGAACGTGATTTCCTTGCGGGTATCCTCACCAACCCGCAGGGTCAGCACATCGCCCACGCCGATGTCGTACTGCTCGCCTTCGTTGCCTCGCGCTTCTCGGACGATGGCGGACCAGCGCCCTTCAGCATCGGGTTGGGTGTCCAGGGTGGGATCGAGCTGCCGCCCGGCGGCAAACTTGACATCGGGCAGGTTTGAGTCAATTTCGCGTCCGTCGATGGTCCCAAAAGACCAACCCAGGTCGTCGATCTCGCTGCGGTTCATATTGCGACCGGCACTGGCATCGTAAACGCTGATAACCTGGGCGGAGTAGCTGGACACCACCGCGAAGCTGCGCAGGCTTTCCGCTTTGCCTTCGGCAGCCAGTTTGTCGCGCACCTGGTACAGCGCCTCGGGGTCGTTGTTAGCTGTGAAGACAAATACGTTGCCTCCAGCGATGTCTTCTAGCAGTTCCTCGAAGGCATTAGTGATCGAATCGACCAGCATGGTGATGACGCTAAGTGTGAAGATGCCGATCACCAGGGCAAGCAAGGTCGATGCGCCCCGGCCCTTGGTGGCGAGCATTCCGCGCATGGCGATCTTCAGGTCCACGAAGGCGAAGCGCTGGATCAACCGCCCCAACAGCCACACAGGCAGCAGGATCACCAGCAGCACCGGGATCAGCGGCCAGAAGGCGGGGAACAGCAGCACGAGCACGCCCGGCATGATCTCTTTGATGCGCCCGCCGCCGACTGCCCAGATGATCAGCCAGAACAGCACATAGAGGTAGACCACCAGTACGCCGGTGACGGTCAGCAGCAGCAGGGCGGGGACATTCCGCGCGAACAACACCCCTCCGGCGACCAGCGCAGGCAGCAGCACGATCCACATCAGCAGGTGCAGCAGCCAGCTGCGCCCACGCCGCCGGCGGCGCATCGAGAGGAAGTCGCTCAAGATCAATGCCAGCGCGATCAGCAGCCCGTAGCCCGCGCCGATGCCGGTCATGATCATGTCGAGATTCTTCAGGTCGTTGAGCAGGTCGCCCATCAAACCCTGGGCCACCAGGCTGAGCACCATGATCAGCACGATCACGGCGGCAAACGCGCTCAGACGGCCTGCTTTGGGGATCACGGTATCGCTGGGGCGCAGCACGTTGGCGGGGCGAATCTGCCCGGCGGCCAGGGTGGGCAGGAACCCGAAGATGACCGTGATGACCACGCCTACGATCAACCCGTTCACCGCCGGGAGAATCGCCGGGACGAAGGTCAGCGACTGGCCGAGGAAGGTTTCGGCGATCCCTTTGGTGACATAGGCCAGCCCCCAGCCCATCAAGATACCTAACAGGCTGCCGAAAATGCCCATCAGCACAGCTTCGACCAGAAACAGCACGGTAATTTCATTGGGCTGAAGGCCGAGCGTCTTGAGCACGGCGACCTCGGTCGTGCGGCGGCTGACGATCACCAACATGGTGTTGATGATGCCGATCCCGCCGATCAGCAGCGAGATCAGGCCCATGATGATCACCATATCGTCCACGTTTTCGGAGATGAGCGAGTTCTGCTTCTCCAGGTCGATGGTGCTGGACGTATCGAGCCACCAGAAGCTGCGATCAAGCTGTTTCTGTGCTGCTTCGGTGGTATCGGGATCGGCCAGCCGGACGAAAATCTGGACGGCCTGGCCGGGCGTGACTTTGTCGAACAGGGCGACGGCATCATGATCCAGGTAGTAATAGCCGAACAGGCCGGCGATGAAGCCGAACTCCGACCCGCTCAAGCCCGCTTCAGCGTCGGTGGGCACAATGCCGCGCACGATGAAATCTTCCAGCGCGCCCGATACGCGCACGCGGTCGCCGATCCGGGCATCAAGATCATCGGCCAGGTTTTCGGAGAGCACGATGTCGGTCGGCTCGCGAAGCAGTTCGCTGAGCCGCTTACCATCCAACGATTCAACCCTGCCGTAGATCGGGTAACGTTCGGCATCGACAATGTAGTTCATGATGAACATCTTGTCGGTGTCGCGGTCGATGTCGAACATGCTCCACCCAACTCCGAATCCGTTCAGAGGCTGGGTGTAAGTGATGGTTGAGCCGGGATAGTGCTCGTCCAGCCATTCCTGGATGTGGGCGACTCCTTTGGGCGTGAAGACTATACTGGCGAACATGGCTTCATCGAGCTCGGTCGTGTATCCCTGCTCGGTGGTCCCGTTGGCCCTCAGCACAATATCGCCGCGATTGCTTTCCTGCAGGTTGCCGGTCAGCGTCTCGTTGATCATGACCCCGAGCGTCTGCAGGCTGACGATGGCGGCCACACCCGCCGCAATACACAGCAGGGCAAACAGCGTGCGCTGCCGGTTAACGCGCAGGTCGTTGATCGAGTGAGTCAGGTAAAACTTCAGCCGAGCGATCATCCTATGCATTCCCCTTCGAGTCGGCCAGGCCGCGTTCCTGACGCAGCAGGTTAACGGCGGCGCGCTGGGCAGTCGAACGCGGGTCCACATCATCGGCGATGCGCCCATCGACCAGCGAGATCACGCGATCTGCCTGGGCTGCCACGTCCATGTCATGAGTCACCATGATGATGGTGGTGTTCGTCGAGAGCTGGACATCGCGCAGGGCCTGCATCACCAGCGCGCCCGACACTGTATCGAGGTTGCCGGTTGGCTCATCGCACATGAGCAGCGGGGGGTCATTGGCGAGCGCGCGGGCAATGGCCACACGCTGCTGCTGACCGCCGGAAAGCTGGTTGGGGCGGTGATGCGCGCGGTCGTCAACTTCGAGCAAGGCCAGCAGCTCGCGGGCACGCTTGGCCGGGTCATGCTTACGCTTGCGTGCGAACCGGATCGGCAGCGCGACATTTTCCTCGGCGGTGAGGGTGGGGATCAGGTTGAAGAACTGGAAGACAAACCCGATCTTTTCGTTGCGGATGCGGGTCAGCTCGCGCTCACTCAGGTTAGTGATGTCCACATTGTCGATCAGGACCCGCCCGCGAGTCGGGCTGTCGAGGCCGCCGATCAGGCCGAGCAGGGTCGATTTGCCGCTGCCCGACGGCCCGATGATGCTCAAGAACTCGCCGCGCTGGACGTTGAGGGTTACACCGCGCAGCGCGTGGACCGTCACCTGGCCCATTTGCAAATCCTTGCTTACATCGATGGTCTGTACCACGTAGTCATTTGCTGCTGTTGCCACTGGATTTTCTCCTTCGGTAGTTCCGATGATGACGGGAATTCCCAGGGGAATGAGTTGGTCCCACTCAGGCTGGGGCCTGATACGCATCTGGATCAACTGCCGTCATCGTGATGGGTGGACAATTCACTGCATGGTAATACGTTACAGGTGGGCATTTGGGTGCACACCTGCCGATGAATGGACGATCGTTATTCCGCAGCCAGCATTTGCCGGGCTTCGTCGGGGTCTACCAACACAGCCGGGCCGCCCAACTGCCCGGCGAGCGCTTCTAATCCCAACCCCAGCGCCCGGATGCGCGCCAGCACCGTCTCGACGTGATCCTTGTGCGTCAGGCAGACGGTGGTTGGGCCGGTATCCGTCGAGAAATACACGGGCACGCCCTCGGCGCGCAGATCGTTACACAGGCGGAACAGGTGGATATTTTCCGGCTCCCAGGCGAAGATCTTGTTCTCGCGGCTGCCGCTCATGGTCACGCCGTGAAGCTGAATGCTGTCCAATTCGGCTAACTGGCCGACAACGCGCCAGTCTCCGCGCTGAACGGCCTCGATGCATTCCAGGGCTTCAGTCTGCCGGTTGAGCATCCATGTGCGGAAAAAAGCGCTGTGCGGCGCGTCCTCGTGTGCCTGTTCGGTCTTGAGACCGATACGCGAATCGATGGGCACGGTGATCAGGCGCATATCGGCCAGTTGATCGCGGTTGTCCAACCGGATGGCGAAGCTGTCTTCGTGCGCAATGCCAGGGTAGGATAACCACAAGCCGATGCCGCCGACCGCGCTTCGGCAGCCGGACCCCGCCAGCAGCCGGGCCATCGTGCTGAGGAAGCGGCGGTTTTCGACGGCGCGCGATCCCAACGTGGCGGCCAGCGCCGCCGCGGCCAGCGCCGCCGAAGCGGATGCACTTGTCCCCAACCCTTTGCCGGTGGTGGTGGTTCGCGTCACATTGCGCGACCACACCCGCGCCCCACTCGTAATGCCAGCATAACGGCGGATGACATCCAGGCTTTGCTGTACGCGGGCCAGGTCGCGTCCACCGGCACGCTGCCCGTTGATGGTTACCTGGTCGTCCTGGCGGGCAGGGTCAAATTCGACCAGAGTCAGGCTGTATGCTGCGTCGTTGTTGACCGAGATGCTGGGCAGGTAGGCGGTGCGCCACTGCCAGTCGGCCATGCCATGATACTTGAGCACACCCTGGATCGGGTAGGCGCGTGCGGCAGCGATCCCGGCAGACTGACCCTGGCCCTGCCAGTCGGGATAGTCTTCAACGACCAGGTGATGAACAGCCAGCGCTTCGAGCAGGCGCTGATGGATCGTCTGCATGGGGACTCGCAGGTCCTCGAATTCGGCGGGCAGACTCGTTTGCATACGACTCCTTTTGAATGGAGATCACCCATCAATCGAAGGCGATCACAGTGCCTACTGACTCACCGCTCAGCGCCCGGTAGGTGAGGCCGTCCTGCCGCGCGTCAAAGATGGTACAACGCAGAGGACGCAGATGAATGGCGTAGATTTCCGCGATTTTACCACGCATCCCGCCGGTCACATCCACGTGGCGGGAACTGGAGAGCACGCCCAACACAGACTGGATATTGGCATCTTCGATGCACGGAATGTGGACAGCTGACGGGTTGGCAGCAGGATCGTCGTCGTACACGCCATTCACGTCGGTGCCGAACAGCAGGCTGGCGATCTCCAGGCGCTCGCACAAGTAGCCGGCGATTTGATCGCCGGAGAGAATGCGGAAGCGGTGCGCTGTGTCAAAAACGGCATCGCCCCACAGCAGCGGTACCAGGCCGCGCTCCAGCGCTGCCGGGATCGCTTCGATCTGGCCGGTGGAAATACGCCCGGCTTCGGTGGTGAACAGGTTCGATGGGGCGATTGGAAACACGGGCACGCCCTGGGCATGACACAGCCGCGCCACTTCGAGGCCCATCTGGCGCATCGAGAGCGTTGTGGCCAGAAACCCGAACGGGTCCTTGTCTGCCGAGGGCGCGTTGAGCGCATACCGTTTCGCTAATGGATGGCCGTAGGACCCCGCGCCGGTGATCAGCACCAGGCGGTGTTCCGGGCGGAGCGCCAGCCATCGCTTGATCTCAGCGATCAACGTCTCAAGATGTGTCCGGTTGAGCGCGGCGGAATCCTGGTGTTTGTGGGTGATCACGCTGCCACCCAGTTTGAGAATTTTGAGCGTTACAGACATGGTATTCGCTTGACAATCCCTGGTGCCAGCCGGGCATGTTCCACGTTGGAACATCCATCTTACCAATTGGGTCGTGCCCGCCAATACTACTCGATCCGGCTCGTTTTGTGTATGAGTTCCTATCTTGAAGACAGGTCGCCTATAATAAAAGAACACATTGTGTGATCTACCGCGCAAGTGTGGCCCTTTGAATGGAGAACACGCGAGGAGACTCATGAGCAAACCGGTGTGTTTCTGCGGAGTGATCCTGCTGGCCGTGCTGGTGCTGATCAGCGCCTGCCAATCGGACCCCCAACATGAACCGGCCTTCGTTTGTGAGGACCCGCTTGGGTGCGTCACTATCGCGCCCGGCGACCCGATCATCATTGCGTCAATCCAGGCCCTGACGGGAAATAACGCGACGATAGGGCAGTCGCAAGATAAAGCTATCCGTATGGCGCTGGCAGAGCGCGGCGACAACGTGCTGGGCCACCCCATCGTCATAAGCAGCGAAGATGACGGCTGCACACGCGAAGGCGGGGCGAATGCCGCACTACGCGCCGTTGCGAATCCCCAACTAGTAGCTGTGCTGGGAACAGCCTGTTCTGGGGCAGCATCGGGCGCGATGCCGATTATATCTGATGCCGGGTTGATCATGATTTCTGGTGCGAACACCGCGCCCGCGCTGACTTCGCTGGCCGGAGAGCAAGGTGAAGAATGGCACGCTGGCTATTTCAGGGCCATTTACAACGGTGACGATCTGGCGATGGCCGGGGCGCGGTTCGCTGTCGAAGAGCTAGGAATTCGGCGTGCCGCTACTATCAACGATGGCGACCTGTACTCGCGGGGTGTGGCGCGCAGTTTCCAGGCGGCATTCGCCGAGTTGGGCGGGACGATCACGGTGGATATGACGATCAACAAGGGAGACCAGGACTATGGACCGGCCCTGCACGCCATCGCCAACTCCGACCCGGAACTGATCTACATGCCGATCTTCCCCGCCGAGGCGCGGTTTTTGATGGCCCAGGCAGGCGACTATGTGCCCCTCGATACCATGGTCTTTCTGGCTACCGAATCGCTGCTGGTGGACGACTTTTTGCGCGAGATTGACCCGGCAGTCACCATGTATTTCACGACGGCAACCAGTTTTTCGAATCCTGATATCGCGGCTCTGATCGAGCGGTATCGCGCCCGGTATGGCGACTATCCGCATCCGGCATTCCGCTATGCTTACGATGCGGCCAATTTGCTGATGCACGCGCTGGAAACGGCGGCCATTCAAGACAGGGACGGCACGCTGCATATCGGTCGGCAGAAGCTGCGCGATGCCCTGTATAGCGTGCGCGGGTTCGAGGGCGTTAGCGGTGTGATGCGCTGCGATGCCTTTGGTGATTGCAGTCGGGCCACGTTTTATGTAGTGCGTATTAGCGACCCAGCCGCAGGGTTGGCCGACGTGTTATCGAATGTTGTGACAAGTTATCATTTTGAGTGACAATCTATCCGAGGATGGGGTGCGGTTTGCCTAGCTAAACCCTGGATGAAAGGCGGCTTATTGGGGCCGGTGAGCGCGCCTGCCAGGTGGGAGCCATCATCATGCGCTTTGTTTCGCCACGCTGGCAACGTGTGAGCGTAACAACCAAATTCAGCGCGGCTTTTGGGTTGTTCCTGCTGCTGATTATTTTTGTTTCGGCCATCAGTGCGCTCACTTTAAATGAAGTGAACCGCCAGGCCGACGAGACGCTGGATAATGCTGCGCTTCAGCGGCTGGTGCTCGAAATCGACAGCGGCCTGCAGAAGGCGCGCTTGCTCCAGCGCGACTTTTTCCTGCAATATCCGATCATCGGCGTTAGCGATGCGCGTCAGCGATATGGGCTGCCCGCTGTCGAGCAAATTTCCCGCGTTATTATCCTGAGTCAGCAACTCAAACAAGTGGCCTCCCTCAAGAACCAGGCCGGGGCATTGGGGGCAAGCAGTCCGACAGACCTCAACCTGTATCTTTCGGCAGCGGAGCGCAACGCGGATGTGTTTTTCTCGTCGGTCGAGCTGGTCGGCCAGTTGGCGGCTCCCGATACCGGGCTGATCGCTAACCTGGATCGTACTGCCAGGGTAATGCTCAACCTGCTGACGAATATTGACGATCCGGCCCTGACGACTCATTACTGGGAAATGGAAGCGTTTCGCCAGCGCTACCTGGCCACGCGCCAGCGCCCCTATTTTCAGGCCGCGTTCAATGCCGGTAATGATCTCCGGCAAGCGGCTACGGGGGTCAGTACGCTTACCCCGGCGCAGCACGCCGAGCTGCTGCTGCTGCTCGATAATTACAACGCCTTTGGCGAGCAGATTCTGGACCTGGACGTGCAACTGACGAGCAATCTGCACGATCTGGATTTGCAGGCCGAGGCGGTTGATCCGATCACAGGGCAGCTTTTGAGTTATGCGACCGGCGAAGTCAAAACTGCCCACAGCCAGATCATTCGCATCAGCCGCACCGCGACACAAACTGTGATCATCGCCGCTGTTGCTGCTGCGCTGTTCGCGCTATTGATCGCGATAGGGCTGAATCGCAGCATCACGCATAACATCTTGCGGCTGACTTCTGCGGCGAGCGCCCTGCGCGCGGGTAACCTGGCTGTGCGGACCCATGTCACCAGCGGTGATGAGCTTGGGCACCTGGCATATACCCTAGATAGTATGGCCGCCCAACTCCAGGAGACGCTGGACAAGGAGCGCGAAGCTCGCCAGGAGGCCGAGATCGCCCGGCAACAGGAAGCCTACCAGCGGTCCGAACTGGCCAGGAGCGAGCGCAAATACCGCGCACTGTTTGAGCAATCGCGCGATGCCATTTTCATCGTGTCACGGTCGGGCGAGTTTATTGCACTTAACCAGGCAGCACTTGACCTGTTTGGGTACACCCTGGATGAAATTACACAGATGCGGGTGCAGGACCTGTATGCCAATTCCTCGCAGCATCTTCTCTTCCAGGAAGCGATTGAAAAAAACGGGGCGGTGACAGATTATGAAAACCGGTTGCGGACGAAAGAAGGCTCGGAGCGCATCTGCCTGGTGACGGCTTCCCTCGTGCGGCTGGAAGATGGCAGCGTGATGGGGTACCAGGGCATCATTCGCGACATCACCGAGCGCCGCCAGGCCGAACAGGCATTGCAGCGCTATACCGAACGCCTGCGCATCCTGCACCTGATCGATCGCGCCATTCTGAACGTTGAGCGGCCTCAGGCCAGCGCCGAGACTGCGCTCAAACGTCTGCAGCAGATCGTCCCTTTCATTCATGGCAGTGTCAGTGTGTTTGAACAAGATCAGTTTGTCATCCTGACCAGCCTGTCCGATGTACCGCCTTTATTGGAGCCAGGAACCCGCCTGCCGAGTACATTCATTCCACTAGACCGCTTGCAGCAAGGCTCCGTGTGGGAGGTGCAGGACTGGTCACTATCCGCGGAGTGGGGGCAGATCAACAATCAATTGAAGGCTGCCGGGGTCGATGCGATTATCGCCGTGCCGCTGCTGGCGCGATCCGAACTCATCGGCATGTTGACTCTGGCCATGAAGGCCCCGGATCGTTTCTCGCCAGAGCACATCGAAATCGCGCAAGATGTAGCCAATCAATTGGCGATTGTTATGCAGCAGGCACGCCTGCTTGAGGCCGAGCAGCGTCGTCGGCGAGTGGCCGAGACGTTGGTGCATTCGGCGGAGGTTCTGAACTCCACCCTGGAGATCGACCAGGTGCTCAGGCGCATCCTCAACCAGATGAGTGAAGTGGTCGAGCTTGACAGCACGTCGCTGATGCGCCTGGAAGGTTCGCATCTCCGCGTGATTGCGCACCGGGGATTCACCCGCGAGAGTGAGCTGGAAAACCTGATCATCCCCTTGACGCCGGACTATCCCAACTGGCAGGTGATCGAGACGCGGCAGCCTCTGGCCCTGGAAGATGTAACCTGTGAATATCCTGCCTTCATCACCAAAGGATACAGCGATAGTACCCAGCGAATCCGATCCTGGTTGGGACTGCCGATGATCCTGCGAGACCGGGTGATCGGGATGATTGCGGTGGATCGGCGAGATGTTCGCCCCTTCGTCGAGGACGAAATCGTGCTGGGGATGGCGTTTGCCAGCCAGGCGGCTACGGCACTGGAAAATGCCCGGTTGTATGATCAGGTCCAGCGCCATGCCGCTGAACTGGAGCAGCATGTCGCCCGGCGCACCATGGAGCTTCAACAGGCGAATGTCGAGCTGCAGGCGTTGACGCGCATCAAGGATGAGTTTGTATCGAACGTCTCGCATGAACTCCGCACCCCGATCACCAGCCTCAAGCTGCGGTATCACCTGCTGCAGAAGCAGCCCGATATGCTCGACAAGCATCTGCCCGTGATCCAGCGTGAGATCGAACGACTAGCCGCGATCATTGACGATCTGCTCACGCTGTCGCGGATGCAGCAAGGGGCTGACTCGTTCACGCGTGTTCCGGTGGACCTGGAACATCTGGCGCGTGAATATGTACAGGATCGCGTGCCGGTGGCCGAAGCGCGGGGACTGTCACTCAGTTTTGAAAGCAGCACGGACGCCTTACCCTCGCTTCAGGCGGATCGAGGCTTGATCGAGCAGGCGTTGGGCATCATGGTTAGCAATGCCCTGAATTACACACATGCCGGGGGCCGGGTGACGGTCAGCGTGATGGCAGGCAGCTTTGATGGTCGCCCGGCGGTGGGGTTGCGTGTCGCGGATACCGGTGTGGGCATCACACCGGAGGACCGCGTTCGCCTATTCGAGCCGTTCGTGCGTGGCAAAGCCAGCCAAGAGACCGGCGCACAAGGGACAGGGCTGGGGCTGGCTTTGCTCAAGCAAATCGTGGACAAGCACGGCGGCGCTGTTGAGGTTCAAAGCACCGGCATTCCTG
The DNA here is from genome assembly GCA_034429275.1 of Anaerolineae bacterium. Taxonomy (GTDB): domain Bacteria; phylum Chloroflexota; class Anaerolineae; order Aggregatilineales; family Aggregatilineaceae; genus DAOUFU01. Next base: position 68,213 of record DAOUFU010000100.1, read on the forward strand.
GCGAGGGTTCGGTGTTCACGATATGGCTGCCTGCTGCCGGGTGAGTGTGAGAATCCCCTTTTTTACAAATCCCGGTCAACAAGTGGAGGATCGATTCAGCGGCGGAAAGAGGCGGCGATCATCGCGGCCAGTTGGGCGATCATGTCCAGGGCGCGCTGCTCGGCAGCAGACAGCGCCGAGAGCCATTGATCGGCGGCGTGAAGCATTTCGTCTTCAATCTCGTCCCGTCGAGGGGTATCCAGCACCTCGCCCAGATTGTCGGTGCGTCCCTGGTCGAAGACCAGCAGCATTCGCAGGATCGCCATCGTGCTGTAGCCGGCTTGTCGCAGCATTCGTATCACGCGTACACGCCCGATTTCGGCAGCCCCATAACGCCGGTAGCCGTTGGCAGGATCGCGCGGGACACTCAACAAGCCGCTGCGTTCCCAGCCGCGCAACATGTCTACCGTCACGCCCAGCCGGGCAGCCGCCTGGCCGATGGGCAGCGGCTCGGTCGGCGAATCGGTAGCCTGGCCATGCGCCCAACGATCAAGGAATTCGACGGCAGCCTGGGCATATGCGCGTTCGGCCCGCACATTGGCAAGATAGCGGTAAGCCGCCTCAAGCGCGCGGCCCAGGTCACCTTGAGCCGCGCTGGTCACCGCTTCGAGCACCGGCGCTTTGCCGCCCGGATAAGGCCACTGCAGGGCGATTCGCGCCAGCCGCATTTGTTCGAGATGCTGCGGGGTGAACTGACGATAGCCGCTGGGACTGCGCGGGATAGGCGGCAGGAACCCCCACTGCTCGTACAGGCGAACAGTATTGGGATGCACCCCCAGGGCGCGGGCGATGTCGGTGGTTCGGAGCGGGCGGGCCATAGCGAATCACTGTGGTGAAGGCGTATTGATCTGTTCTGCAGCAAGGCGCGTCGCCATGCGCGTCGTCTGCCCGGTTACGGGCAACATGGTGACGAGCGGCAGTTCGACGGTGAAGGTGCTTCCTTCGCCCTCTTTGCTCTGCACAAAGACACGTCCTCCGTGGGCCTCGACCACTGCTTTGACCAGGCTCAAGCCAAGGCCCGTGCCAGGAATGTTGGCGGTCTGGTCGGTCTGCACCCGGTAGAATTCCTCAAAGAGACGCGCCTGGGCTTCCGGTGCGATGCCATAGCCGTTGTCCTGCACGGTAATTTGGGCATCGGAATCGGTCTTGCTCAGGCTGATGGTGATCTTTCCACCGGGGGGTGTGTACTTGGCCGCGTTGCTGATCAGGTTGCCAAAGGCTTCACGCAGCTGAACCGCGTCGCCCTGGAGGACCGGGAATTCGCCGGGGATGTGAGTCTCGACGGTGTGCTGACGCTGCTGAAGTTCGGCTTCGTGCTGATCGAGTGCTGTGCGCAACAGCGCAGGCAGGTCACATGCCCCGGTGATCAGTTCACCACGCCGGACCTGCTCCAGGTCCAGAATCGCGTTGATGATGTCGAGCATAGTGTGCCCGGCGTTGTCGATACGGTCCAGGAAGTTTTTCAATTGTTCTGGGGAATAACCAGGATTTTCCAGCGCTTTTTTGACTGTGCGAACATACATAAAAACGACGCTTAGCGGGTTTTTGAGATCGTGCGAGGCCATGCGCAGCATCCGGGTCTTGAAGCTGCTCAGGTCCTGCGCTTCCGAATACAGCCGGACGTTGGCGATGGCGGCAGCAGTTTGCCCGGCGAACATGCTCAAAAGCTCGCGCGTCCACCCGCTGAGACGACGTCGGGGTTCGCATAGCAGCGCTCCATAGGGTTGGCCTTGCCAGATCAGCGGTACAGCCACATGTTTGCGATCCTGGCAAATCTTGTTTGTGCTCATCGCTTGCAGAAGCAGGGGAGTCGGCGGATGCGACGTGCGGATGGCCGGGGCTGGGGTGACATGGGCCAGCTCAAGCTGGCGGGTATGGGCGTTCCACAACCAGATTTCACTGTATTTGTTGGGCACGATGCACTGAAGATCCGCAGCGAAGAATGTCAGACTGCTTTCCAGGTTGAGCTTCTGCTGCGAGGCAATCATCAGGCTCTGCCACAGAATTTCGGTGCGGCGGCGCTGACGGCTTTCGAGTGCGCCATGTTGTACGGTCACGACCAGCGCGGGCAGGCCAAGAGCCAGCAGGATGTCGAACAGGCTGGGTACGATCCGGGCGAAGGTGAAGCTCAAGAAAGCCCCCAGGATTCCGGCGCATACGCTGAGGACTACGGCGACAGCGAACCCATACCAGCGCCAATATGCGGCCTGATACAACATCCCTGCGCCCACTGCCAGCAGAATGATGAGTGCGGCCTGCTGCCATCGCGGTTGGGCACGCAAAGGCTGATTCTGGATCAGGGTTTCGAGTACATTGGCGTGAACTTCGACGCCGGGCATCAGGGTCTGGTTGAAGCTGATCGGGACTGAATACAGCTCGCCGATGCCGGTGTTGTTCATCTGCCCGACCAGGACGATTTTGCCGTCAAAGGCAGCTGGATCGACCTCGCCGTTCAGTACGGCCCGGTAAGAGTAGGTGGGGAAAGTCTCCGATTCAGGCACACCGAAGTAGTTGATCAGCATATAGCCCTGCTCATCCACCGGGATCGAGCGCTGAGAGGTGATACGCAGCCGTCCATTCTCGCGGAAAACCATGGCGTCGAAGGCATCCGGCGAGATACGCAGGAACGTCAGGTAAGTCGTGATCGCAAATGAAAGATATGTGCGGTCATTTTCAGCGCAGATCCAGACAAGCTGGCGGCGAACACTGCCATCCTGGTCCAGCGAAATGTTGGCGTGCCCCAGCGCAATGGGGGCGTCGCGCAGGGTCGCGGCGGGTTCCAGGATGTGTGCGTAATGGGTGACAGCAGCGTGTGCTGAATTGGACCGGGATTGATCGTACTGCACGCCCACTACCGGCATCACGACGCGGGTATGAGCAGCGCTTTCGCGCCTGGCTCGCTCGACGGCTGCGGCAATATCCTCATCTCCATCGGCTGGTTCGGTGAAGAGGATGTCGAAGGCGATGACGCGCGCGCGCGCGTCCCTCAACCGGTCAATTAATTCGGCATGCAGGGTGCGCGGCCACAGCACCGGCGCGCGCCCATACTCGTTCAGGCTGGCATTATCGACAGCCACGATTACCACGTCGCCGGAGGTTTCGCGCGGGACAAACAGCACATTGGTCAGGCGGAGCCGCATCTCGGCAAACAGGTTTGCTGCCCACACGGCCAGGACAATAAGAGCAGCGATTCCGCCTGCGTATGCGCCATAAACGAGACGTTGGCGCACCGGCGCGGCAAGCAGGGAGTGCGCCGGTGCGTCAGCCGTGGCATTACGGTGAAGTCGTTGAAGCACTGGATTCGCTGTCCATTGGGGTGGGTACAGGCCCAAGATCGGGCTGAATTTCATCAACAGGGACGATGCCTATCCGATCCAGATCGGTGGTGATGGTCACGAGTGAGACCGAAATCCAGGCGATTTGACCGCTGGCCGTCACCACCCGCAGCCAGGAATTGTCTGCGTTGCGGCCAATCACAGTGAGTTCATCCCCGGTGGTGGCAGTATCAACCCTTCGGTAGGCGATGCCAGGCCCGGAGCGCAGGTTGGCAGTGGCGACGTTCACCCGAACCGTCGTGGTCTGATCCCCGATCAGACCGTAGCGCGTGGTGTCTTCGGGCGCGGGATTTTCGAAGCGGCGGAGCGGCTTGCAACTGCTGTCGAGCACGACATTCATGCCCGCTGCCGAGAACCAGCCAAACCCATCCGAGAAGCGGAAGCGGTACCAGGATTGATCCTCTGTTACACCCATCAGCAAGGTGATCTCCGAGGGATCGATGGAACCGATACGCTCATAATTGGTTCCTGGCCCAAGCCGCACATAAAGCCGAACGTCGCTGTCGGTCGTCACCTGCCCGGCGCAGCCATCCAGGGCGCTGTCCAGTTCGTCAAACGTGGTGGCGGGAACCACTTCGCTCGGTTCGGACCCTACATCCACACGGACGCCGAAGCCGGAAGGCACTTCGGCCTGGCGACCCTGGGCGCTGACTGCGATCTCCCCTTCTGTGGTGATGGCAGAGGATCGACCTGTTGATTCAACGCGAATATCGAAGTCAGTACCGCGCACCGTCATCACTGCGCCGGGGGTGATCACGGTGTAAGATGAGCCAGGATTGAGCAGGCGCTTGAACTGCTGGCGGGTGATACCCACCATGACCTCAACCGACAGGCTGAATTGATCGGACGATCCGTTAAATTCGCGGATTGTCAGTTCGGTGTTGGGGGTCAACTCGAGATCTGTCCCGTCCGCAAAAAACGTGAGCAGGGCTGTTCCGGTGCCGTCTGTGCGCACCGAGTCGCCCTGTCCGACCAGAGTCTCCATTCGGATAGGAACCCATTCCGCAGTGTTGATGCGCCGCACCTCCACCCCACTCGTCAGCACTTCGAGCGAGGCCACCAGTTCGGCATTCTGAGCGATCACCTGCTGGGGCATCAGGCTAATCCACGACAGGATCAGGACTCCCAGTAATATGAGACTGCGCCAGTAATGTGTATTCACTCTGTCCCCCTTCAAGCCACGCTGCCAAAGAACCGGCCACTGCTGCCATCGCCGGACATCTAAAAGCCAGCATCGTCGGGCCTGCACGCGCCGCCTGCTCCCATTCTACGATACACCCAGTATAACGGATAGCGCCAGGAATGTGAATCAGTGTTTATACGTTTTTATTTGAGACGGTCAAAAAACTTCTGCCGGAACTTGGCAACTTTGGGCGCGATCACCACGCGGCAGTATCCTTGTTCCGGATGCTTGACAAAATACTCCTGGTGATAGTCTTCCGCCGGGTAGAATGCGTTCAACGGGGCGATTTCGGTGACGATGGGCTTGTCCCAGAGGCCTGCTGCCGAAAGGTCTCGCACAGTTTCCTCGGCGATGGTGCGCTGTTCCGGGGTGTGATAGTAGATGGCGGAACGGTATTGGGTGCCCACATCGGCACCTTGACGGTTGAGCGTGGTAGGATCGTGGATGGTGAAGAATACTTTCAGAATATCCGCCAGTGTGATCCGTGCCGGATCGAAGGCGACTTGCACGACCTCAGCGTGACCGGTTGAGCCGGTGCAGACCTGCTCATATGTCGGGTTGGGGACATTTCCCCCCGCATAGCCGGAAACCACATCGACCACGCCGGACAACTGGTCGTAGACGGCCTCCAAACACCAAAAGCAACCGCCACCGAGCGTAATCACTTCGTAACCGGATTCCGTGTTCATCCTGTGTGTCCTTGTCTTCTGCCAGCGGTAGCCCAGGTAGTGTTGACATTGGCGCACAGAACACTCGCCGTTTCGTCCGTACATGTCGACACGGCCCATTGTTCGGATGGTTGATGTTCGTTTTCAATTATAAGCACACGGGGTCATAACGCCCCGAACAAAAAAACTCCGGCGAAGGGCCGGAGTTTGCGGTGATGATATACGCTGCGGTGTGGGAGTCAGCTCATGACTGCGCCCCGCAGGGTGAGTTTGTCGGCGAAATGACAGGCTGCAACGTGCCCCGGCTCAACCTCGCGCAGCGGCGGGTCTTCGCGCGAGCATATCGACTCGGCATATTTGCAGCGCGGGTGGAAGTAGCAACCAGAAGGCGGGTTAGAGGGATCGGCGACATCGCCTTCGAGCCGGATGCGTTCACTTTGCTTACGCTGGCGCGGGTTGGAGATCGGCACAGCGGACATCAGTGCTTCGGTATAGGGGTGCTTGGGCTTGGTATAAATATCCAACCCTTCGGCGACCTCAACCATCTTGCCGACATACATCACGATGACACGGTCGCAAATATGGCGGATCACACTGAGATCATGGGAGATGAAAAGATAGGTCAGGTCGAAATCGTCCTGCAGCTCTTCCATCAGGTTGAGAATCTGAGCGCGCACCGAGACATCCAGCGCGGAAACAGCTTCATCGGCCACAATCAGGCGTGGGCCGGTGACCAGCGCGCGGGCGATGCCGACACGCTGGCGTTCACCCCCGCTGAAAGCATGGGGGTAGCGTTTCATATATTCAGGACGCAGCCCCACACGCTTGAGCAGGTAGCTCACCCGGTCCTGCATCTCGCTACTGGTGGCTGTGGTATTCACGCGCAGCGCCTCGCTGATGTTTTCATACACCGTCATGCGAGGATTCAGGGATGAGTAGGGGTCCTGGAAGATCATTCGAATCTCGCGGCGATAGGGTTTCAGCGCACTGCCAGAAAGCTGTGCCAGATCGACCACTACGCTCGACTGAGAGTCTCCAGCCTGGCGACGCACATACTGCCCTTTCAACGAGGCTTCGCTTTGTTCGCTGCTGGTATGGTACAAAATTTGCCCATCGGTAGGCTGGTATGCGCGCACGATGCAGCGCCCGATTGTGGTTTTACCACAGCCGGATTCCCCCACCAGGCCCAGTGTTTCGCCCGCGCGGATGGAGAAACTCACATCATCCACCGCTTTGGTGAAGCCTTTCACCCGGCCAAAAAGCCCCTGGGTGATCGGAAAATACATCTTCAGGCCGCGCACGTCCAACACGTTGTGACCGTTCGGATTGCCCGGTCCGGCTTGTGGAAGCGGCTGCCCAGGGTGTGAAGTGTTCAGCGTTTCATCGGCCATGAGTGACAGTCTCCCCGTGTTGTTGGGTACGGGCGGCGATATCTTCATAGAGCAGGCAGCGCACCAGGTGACCCGGCTGGACCTCGGTATTGGCGGGGGCCAGAACCCGACACTGTTCGAATACCTGCGTACAGCGCGGATTGAACTGGCAGCCATCGGGCCGTCGGAACGGGCTGGGAACCATGCCCTTGATGGGGTCCAGTTCTTCGCGTTTCATCGCGACCTTCGGGATCGAGCGCAGCAGTGCCTGGGTATAGGGATGCTTGGGTGCGTTGAAGATGGTATCGGCGTCGGCACATTCGACAATCTGCCCGAGATACATCACTGCAACCATATCCGCGATCTCGGCCACTACGCCGAGATCGTGGGTGATGAACAGCAGCGCCATCCCGTACTGTTTTTGCAGGCTCAGCATCAGGTCAAGAATGTTGGCCTGAGTGGTCACATCGAGCGCAGTCGTCGGCTCATCGGCGATCAGCATCTGCGGATTGCAGGCCAGGGCCATTGCAATCATGGCGCGTTGGCGCATCCCACCACTCAGGCGGAAGGGATATTCGTCGATCAGGCGTTCGGGGCGGGGGATGCCCACCAGTCGCAGCATCTCAATCGCACGATTGCGCGCTTCCTGTTTGGAGACATCCTCGTGCAGCAAGATGGTTTCGATGATCTGGTTGCCGACCGTGTGCATCAAGCTTAGCGAGGTCATCGGCTCCTGAAAGATCATGGAGATTTCTTTGCCCCGGATGCGGCGAATCTCTTTGCCTTTCGGGTCCAATTTGGCCAGGTCGATAACGGTGGGTCCGCCGTTAGGATTCTGCTGGCGATACAGCATCTGGCCGGAGACAATGCGGCCCGGCGAGCGAATGATCTGCAAGAAGGCGCGGCTGGCGACACTCTTGCCACAGCCCGATTCACCTACCAGGCACAAGGTCTTGCCACGTTCGATTGTGAGGTCTACACCATCAACAGCCTTGACAACGCCTTCATCTGTGAAGAAGTGGATTTTCAAATCCGAGACTTCGAGTAGTGGTTCTGCCATGTGATTTTCTCTTCTCGACTAGTACGGATCAGCGGCGTCGCGCAGACCGTCGCCCAGGAAGTTGAATGCCAACACCACCACGATCACTGCCGCGGCGGGCCACAGCAGCCAGGGATAGAGCGCCAGCACGGCGACCTTTTGGGTTTCTTGCAGCATCACGCCCCAGCTCACGACGGGCGGACGAAGCCCCAGCCCCAGGAAACTCAGCGCGGTCTCGGCCAGGATCATGCCGGGCAGTGCCAGAGTCAGCGAGGCGATGATGTGGCTGTAGAATGACGGCAGCATGTGACGGAAGATCAGGCGTGAACCGCTGGTGCCATCAAGCCGCGCCGCCAGGATGAAATCGTCCTCGCGCAGCGAGAGGAACTTGCCGCGCACCACACGCGCTAAGCCGGTCCAGTTGCGCAGCGCCAGCAGCAGCGTGATCATAAAATACACGCGCAGCGCCGACCAGTGCAGCGGCACAGAAGCAGCGATAGCGAGCAGAATAGGAAGATCGGGCACGGACATCACGAATTCGATCAGGCGTTGGATGATGTTATCCACCCATCCGCCCATCAAGCCCGAAAGCCCACCCAGCACAATGCCCAGGATCAGGCTGATGAACACGCCCAGCAGCCCGACGCTGAGTGAAATGCGGGCGCTGAAAATGATACGGCTGAAGATATCGCGTCCACTTTTGTCGGCCCCCAAGAGGTACATGGGTTGAGTCTGATCTTTGGGGCCAAACAGATGCCTATCTGTGGTGAAATAGAGTTTTTCGATCAGGGGAATGTGGGTCCAGTGCAGCCCCACCTTGTATTCCGATCCGTTGACCAGGAATCCAACCGGTGTCACCAGCGATTCGTCAACAGACCAGATTTTTTTGAACGAGCGAGGATCGCGCTCGAAGGTCAGGCCCTTGACGTGCGGGTTGAATTTGCCATCGACAAAAAGATGGACCGGCTGTGGGGGGGCATAGACGTAATCGGCGAGGTACTGGGTGCTCTGCCACGGGGCGAAAAACTCCGCAAAGATCGCCACGAAGTAATAAAGCCCCACAATGACAAGGCTCACCATCGCCAGCTTATGCTTGCGAAATTTCCACCACATCAGCTGCCATTGGGTGGCGACCTCAAGCTTCAGGTCATCTTGGGCGGCGGCGATAGGCGGTATTCCAACCGGGCTTTGTTGTTCAAGGGGCTGTTGGTTCAGCGTCACATCCATTGGTTCTACTCCAACACAACGTTATGGGTGCCGAGATTGACGCTACTGCAACCGGATACGAGGATCGAGCCAGGCCAGCAGCAAGTCACTGATGAAGGTACCGATCACGGTCAGCGTGCTCAGGACCAGGATGAACCCGGCGGCGACATACATATCCTGCTGAAGCAGTGAGTTATAGATGATGGGGCCGGAGGTGGGCAGGTTGAGCACGATGGAGACGATCACTTCGCCCGCGATCAGACCCGGAAGCACCCAGCCTACCGTGCTGATGAAGGGGTTAAGCGCGTGCCGTACTGGATATTTCCACAGCAGGCGCAGCTCACTCAACCCTTTGGCACGCGCGGTATCCACATAGGGCTTGTTGAGTTCATCCAACAGGTTGGCGCGCATGGTACGGATCAGCCCCGCAGTCCCGGCCAGTCCAATGATGATGACCGGGGTCCACAGGTGTTTGAGCATGTCGAGGAACTTACCCAGCGACCAGGGGGCGCTTTCATACTGGCGCGAGAACAGGCCGATCATCGCCTGGTCGAGGTACTTATAACTGAGGAACATCAACACCAGGGCAAACAGGAAATTGGGTACGGCCAGGCCGATAAACCCGATGAAGGTAAACGCGTAGTCCGCAATCGAATATTTGCGAACCGCCGAGTAGATGCCGATGGGCAGCGCGACCACCCAGATAAAAATCACCGAAAATGACGAGATGGCGAAAGTCATCGGCAGGCGTTCGGGGATCAGTTCCATTGTGTCGCGTTTGTAAACGAACGAATAGCCAAAGTCGCCATTGACGACGATGTTACGCACCCATTTGTAGTACTGCACATACATGGGCTGATTCAGGCCATACTGTTCGCGGAGCGCGGCTTCATATTCAGGATCAAGCTCCCTGGCCCCAGAGGACAACATTTGTGAAATCATGCTGGTGACGTAGTCGCCGGGTGGGAGCTGAATCACCGCGAAGGTGACGAGCGAGATAAGCCACACGGTGAAGAGCATATAAGTCAACCGGCGTGCGATGTATTGCCACATAGATCGTTCCTTTTCATTCCAGCGAGCACGCACCAAAGCGGGACAAATGCTGTTCCCTGGGGATATGCACCCCGGCACCGGGCCGAGGTGCATATCCGGTGTGCGCTAGAGCACGCTTACTCGATGATGTACCACTGTTCGGGGTATTTGATCTTCTGGACGCCTTCGATCCAGCCTACGATCCACTCATCGGGCATGTTGCCGATGCGGGTGCTGTAGGGCTGGTAACCGGGAGCCGGGCGGGCGATACCGATCACCCAGAAGTTATCGGCAGCGACCTCCAGCACTTCCTTCATCTTCTCGATCTGCTCTTCGGGCGAGGGAGAAGCCAGTACTTCTTCGTACATGGCGCGAATGTCCAGCGCCCACTGGGGCATCTCGACCTGGACGGAATCCGTCGCACCTACACGCCAGGCATACCAGCCATTGCCGAACAGGCCGAAGTATTCGCCGGGCACATAGTAGCGCGGGTCGAGGATGGCGGTGATACCGGCACCACCTTCGCCGGTGTAGATGGTCGCCTGGAGTTCATTGGCTTTCTTGTTCTCGGTCCACACTTCATCGGCCATCGAGTTGAGCAGCACCTCAACGCCCACGGCCTTCCAGTAGCCAATCAGCAGTTCGGCGATCTGAACCCAGTTGGTACCATAGGAGAGATCGTTGGAGACCGACAGGACAATGCTCAGGCGCTTGCCATTCAGCATACGGAAGCCCTCAGCGTCCTTTTCGGGCAGCACCTTGTCGAGATATTCGTTCGCCAGGGCGACATCATATTCGACATACTGGGTGGCGAGGCGCTCGTTGTAGAGCGGTGAACTCTCCAGCGGGCCTTGCTGGGTGGGCGTGCCCTGTCCGAAGTACACGATCTCGATGATCTCAGGCCGGTTGATGGCATAGGACATGCCAATGCGGAAGTCCTTGTTGGCGAAGAGTTCCGCCAACGCCGGATCGCCATAGGTACGGTTGAAGTGAATGGTGACGGTGCTCGCACCATCAGAGATCGGGGTGTTAATGGCGATCGGCTTGCCAGCATCCATCGCCTCGTAGTAGATGACGCGGTTCTCGTCACCGGGGTCCTTCACGTAATCGACATCGCCGTTGAGCATGGCGAAGGTGCGGCTTTCGGCATCCTGGTAGGAGTAGCCGATCAGCTTATCGATGTAGGGAAGCTGGTTGCCCTCGGTGTCCACTTTCCAGTAGTAGGGGTTGCGAACCATGGTGATGGTCGTCCCCGAACCCAGCGGAGTCTCGACGATCCAGGGGAACAGGGTGGGGCGTTCCGGATAGAGGAAGTAGTTCTGGGTGTCATCCGACGGGCCAGCGGCCTTCTTGTTGAACAAGCCAACCCAGTTCTCGACGCCTTCTTCAGCAGCGACCAGCGCGTCAATCCCATCGGGGTTGTACTTCGCGTGGTACTGGCTCAGGTAGTGCTTGGGGAAGAAGGTGATGTGACGGCCACTCCAGGGTGCCAGGGCGTAGCGGAACGGGCCCTGGGGTTCGGGGAAGCTGAACTTAACGGTGTAGTCGTCGATCTTCTCGGCCCGGAACTGCGCCCGCTGTTCTGGGGTCCCCGGCAGCCAGTCGGCATAGGGGCCGGCGGCGTTGATTTCGGGGTTAAACAGAATATCTTCGATGTAGAAC
>DAOUFU010000101.1:0-16624 GCA_034429275.1 Anaerolineae bacterium
TTCTTGATATTCGATGCGGAACACGTTGTTGAAGCCGCGCTTGAACGGCAACCGACGCACGAGAGGCAGCTGGCCGCCTTCGAAATACGGTCCCTTGCCGCCACCGGTACGCGCGCCCTGGCCCTTGGTACCACGGCCCGCCGTCTTGCCCTGGCCCGCCGAAATACCACGCCCTACGCGCTTACGATCCTTGGTAGACCCGTCTGCCGGGCGTAAATCGTGTAACTTCATGATTCGACTTCCTCTACCTCAACCAGGTGGCTGACCTTTGCGATCATCCCACGAACGGGCGGCGTGTCAGGGTGTTCAACCGTGGCGTGCATCCGCCGCAGCCCCAACGCCTTCACCGTGTCTTTTTGGCGTTTGGTATATCCGATAGCGCTTCTCACCAGGGTGACGCGCAGTTTTTTCTCACCCATTGTTCTTGCTCCCACGCTTCCAGAAGGGCTGGAGCTCGGCGGCGGTTTTGCCACGCATGGCTGCCAGCTCTTCAGCCTGCTTGAGATCGCACAGTGCGGCCAAAGTCGCATGTGCCACATTCAAGGTGTTGGCGCTGCCCTGGCTCTTGCTCAGGATGTCGCGCACGCCCGCCGCTTCGAGCACGGCGCGCACGCCACCACCGGCAATAACGCCGGTACCGGGCGACGCTGGCTTGAGCAGCACTTTCGCGCCACCATAACGTGCAGTCACCTCATGCGGAATCGTGGTACCCGTCAGCGAGACCTGGCGCATATTGCGGCGCGCGCGGTCAGATGCCTTGCGGATCGAATCCGGCACACCGCGTGCCTTGCCGATCCCGATCCCGACAGTCCCTCGATTATCACCCACTACGACAACGGCCCGGAAAGCGAAGCGACGACCACCCTTGACCACCTTGGCTACACGGGTGATGTCGATTACGCGCTCGTCCAGTTCTTCGCGGTCTTCATCACGCCGCGGTTCTCGTCTTCCCATGGTCCTCTCCAGTTATCCGCCCCGCCAGGCCCACACCGGCCAGCGGAGCAGGCTTATCGTGCAGCACCCTAGAACTTCAACCCAGCTTCGCGCGCGCCATCGGCCAGAGCCTTGACACGGCCATGATAGCGATACCCACCCCGGTCGAACACGACCTCGGTGACCCCTGCGGCCTGGGCGCGTTTGGCAACCAGCGTACCGACTAGCTTGGCGGCTTCCGTCTTCGGCTTGTCGGCCACCTGATCGCGCAGCTCGCGATCAATCGTTGAGGCCGAGGCCAGTGTATGCCCCGCAACATCATCGATCACCTGAGCATAAATGTGCCCCAGGCTGCGGAAGACATTCAAGCGAGGCCGCTCAGGAGTACCAGAGATCGTCGCGCGCACCCGGCGGTGACGGCGCAGACGTGCATTACGGCTTTTTTCGCTCATTGACTTTTCACTCTCTCGACACTACAGCCTAGGCTTTACCGGTTTTGCCAGCCTTGCGACGGATGATTTCGTTCTCGTAGCGCACACCCTTGCCCAGATATGGCTCCGGCGGACGCTGTTTGCGAATGAAAGCGGCAGTCTCGCCTACCGCCTGCTTATCAATCCCTCGCACGCGGATGGTACGAGTACGCTCTTCCACCGAGAACTCGATCCCCGCTGGCGGCTCAACCGAAATCGGGTGCGAATAGCCCAGGTGCATCACCAACGTCTTGCCCTGCATCTCGGCGCGGTATCCTACACCCTCGATGACCAGGGCTTTTTCGAAACCCGTGCTTACCCCAGTGACCATATTGGCGATCAAGGCGCGCGCCATGCCATGCAAAGCACGGTGCTCACGCTCATCGCTGGGCCGGGTGACAACCACCTGCCCTCCGTCCTGGGCAATGCTGATCGCCGAAGGGAACGTATGGCTCAGCTCGCCCTTTGGCCCTTTGACGGTCACATCTGACCCGTCAATGGTAACCTGGACCTTGCCCGGAATCGGGATCGGCTTCTTCCCAATGCGTGACACGGTTCCTATCCTTCCTTGACTGTTCCAACGAGTTAATCAACCAGATGCTTCTGGCGGGCCAGGGCGCTGTGTGGAATCTCTGGGCGAAGATCATCGGGGAAGCTAGCTCCTCAACGCCCTCGCCCAGCGACTCTACGTACACCCGTAGGCCCCTGTTCAGGCGTGTAGTAGGCGATCTGCCGTCATTACCAGACGGCGTCTGGTATCCAGACGATATCTGTTACCAGACGGCATCTGTTACCAGATGTAGCAAATCACCTCGCCACCCAGGCCTTGACGGCGCGCGTTCTGGCCGGTCATAACACCCTGCGGGGTGGTCAGGATCGCAATACCCATCCCACTCAGCACCCAGGGGATTTCGTTCTTGCCGACATAAATCCGGCGGCCCGGCTTGCTCACGCGTTGCAGGTTGGTGATCACGGGACGCCGCTCACGCCGTTTGCCCCAATACTTGAGGCGCAGGCTCAGCATGGCAACGGGCTGTTCGTCGCCGACCGTGTAATCCTCGATATAGCCTTCTTCTTTCAGGATTTTCGCAATCGCCTCTTTCATGTGCGAGGTCGGCATCGCCACTGTTGCATGGCCGACCATAATGGCATTGCGAACCCTGGTCAACATATCAGCGATGGGATCACTGTGCATGGTTCACTCCCATACCTTTACCAGCTCGACTTCACCACACCCGGAATCTTGCCTTCGAGGGCGAGTTCACGGAAGTGGATACGGCACAGGCCAAAACGGCGCAGATACCCATGAGGGCGTCCGCAAACTTTGCCCGAATGCGGGTCCACATACTGGCACCGGTTTTTCACCCGCACCTTGTATTTCCGCCGCGTTTCACGCGCGACCATTGACTTCTTTGCCATTCAACACCCTTCCCTAATGTCTCATCCATCACGGGGGTGATTCGCCACCCCGGTGCATTGACAGCTCACCGAGTCATTACTGCTCGCGGAACGGCATCCCCAACAGCTTGAGCAGGCGGCGGCCTTCCTGGTCGGTCTGGGCCGTAGTCACGATGGTGATCTCGAACCCACGCACCTTGTCAATCTTGTCGTAGCTGATCTCCGGGAAGAGCAGCTGCTCACGAATACCCAGCGTATAGTTGCCGCGCCCATCGAACGCATCCGGGCTGATGCCGCTGAAGTCACGGGTACGAGGCAGCGCCACATTCATCAGGCGATCGAGCAGCGACCACATACGCTCACCGCGCAGGTCCACCTTGACACCGATCGCACGACCTTCGCGCAGCTTGAAAGCCGCCACGCTCAGGCGCGCCTTGGTGATGACCGGGGCCTGGCCGGTGATGGCGCGCAGGTCTTCGACCGCGCCATCGAGCGCCTTGGCATTGTCCAGGGCCTCGCCCACGCCCACGTTGAGCGTCACTTTTTTGATACGCGGAACCTGCATCAGGCTCGTGTATCCGAATTCTTCGACCAGCGCGGGAACGACTTCCTTACGGTAGCGCTCCAACAAACGGTTACTCGCCATAGTTCTTTACCTCACTCCGCCCCAGACCGGTCAGTCCATATCCTGACCGCATTTGCGGCAGACGCGAACCTTGAACCCGTCATCATTCGTGCGAAAGCCCACCCGGACCGCCTTTTCACACTGCGGGCAAACCAACATCACGTTCGACAGGTGAATCGGCGCTTCAAATTCGATGATGCCCGGCTGGACCTGGCCACGCCCTGCCTGAACCGGACGCTGATGCTTCTTGACGATATTCACGCGCTCGACGACGACCCGGTTTTCCTTCGGCAACACCCGAAGCACTGCCCCGCGCGTGCCTTTGTCTTTCCCGGCGATCACATCGACCGTATCGCCCTTCTTGATCCGTTGCATTGGTGTCTAACTCCCATCTCAAGCTGCCCGAACGCGCTAGAGCGTTTCGGGAGCCAGCGAGACGATCTTCATGAAGCCCTGCTCGCGCAGTTCACGCGCGACCGGGCCAAAGATACGAGTCCCGCGGGGGTCTTTGGTATCGCCCTGCAGGATCACCGCGGCGTTGTCGTCGAACTTGATGTACGACCCATCGCTGCGGCGATACTCTTTGGCGGTGCGCACCACGACCGCGCGGACAATTTCACTCTTCTTCACTGCGCCCTGAGGCGCTGCCGACTTCACGGTGCCGATGATGATATCGCCCACCCCAGCATATTTGCGCTTGGAACTGCCCATGATATGGATGACCAGCAGTTCACGCGCGCCCGTGTTATCGGCCACCTTCAACCGCGATTCGTTCTGGATCATCTTACTTTGCCTCTATTCTGGCGGCTGCCAGGTTATGCTTCCGGTTGATCCGGCAGCGCCACTACGGCTTCGACGGCCCACCGCTTGGTTTTGCTGATCGGGCGGCTTTCCACGATAGTCACCAGCGCGCCCACCGGGATCGCGTTGGACTCGTCGTGCGCAAGATACTTCTTCGAGCTGCGCACGACCTTTTTGTAGAGCGGATGGCGGATCGTGCGGTCGACCTGGACGACCACCGTCTTTTCCATCGCGTTACGGATGACGCGGCCTTCCAGCCGGCGACGATTGTTAGGCATCTGCGGCCTCCTCCTGAACCAGTGCAGCAGCCAGTTCGCGCTCGCGCTGGATCGTCAGCAGCCGCGCAATCTGGCGCTTGAGCACGCGAATGCGCGAAAAGTCTTCGAGCTGGCCCAATTCCCACTGGAAGCGGAGATTGAACAGCTCCTGCTTGGCGTCGGTCAATGCTTGCGCCAGATCGACATCCGTCATCTTACGAAATTCGGCTGCCTTGCTCATTGTTGCTGTACCTCTTCACCCGAAATCGGATCGGTCCGCGTGACGAATTTGCACGCGATAGGCATCTTGTAGGCCGCCAGAGTCAGCGCAGCACGCGCTTCGGCCTCGTCGATGCCGGCCATCTCGAACATCATCCGGCCAGGACGCACGACCGCGACCCAGTGATCCACCGACCCCTTACCTTTACCCATGCGGCTTTCTGCAGCGCGCTTGGTCACAGGCTTGTCCGGGAAGATGCGAATCCACACGCGGCCACGGCGCTTGATGTGGCGCATGATTGTGCGGCGGGCGGCTTCGATCTGGCGGCTGGTCACCCAGGCCGGCTCCAGGGCGATCAGGCCATATTCCCCAAACTGCACGGTATTCCCGCGTTGGGCTTTGCCTCGCATCCGCCCACGAAACTGCTTGCGGTGTTTTACCCGCTTTGGCATTAACATGGTTTTGTGTACTCCTCAGTCATCAGAACCGCGTTCCACTGCCTGGCCACGCCTCACACTTCAGCAAGCCTGGCAGCGCCAGAGGCCCTACTTATTGACTCACGTAGACGTCGGTGGATTCTTCCTGGCGCGGCTTGCGCTCTTCCTGGCCAATCCGCTCGCCTTTGTAGATCCACACCTTGACGCCAATCCGGCCAAATGTCGTCAGCGCTTCTGCCGTTCCGTAGTCAATGTTCGAGCGCAGCGTGTTACGCGGCACGCGGCCTTCCATCTGCCACTCGCGGCGAGCCATTTCGGCCCCGGCCAGACGCCCACTCACCTGGATTTTGATCCCCTGCGCGCCCAGCCGCATCGCCTGGCCAATCGCGCGCTTCATCGCGCGGCTGTGGCCGATACGACGCTCAAGCTGGCCCGCGATATTCATGGCCACCAGGCGGGCATTCAGATCGGGCTTCTCGATTTCCTCAACCTCGACCTTCACCTTTTTGCCGGTGATCTTTTCCAGGCCCTGGCGCAGCTTCTTGACGCTTTCGCCTTTGCGACCGATCACAATGCCCGGCTTGGCGGTGAACAGCGAGACCTGCACCTGGTTCGGGTAGCGCTCGATTTCGACTTCCGCCACACCCGCCCGCTCGGCTTCTTTCTCGACGAACTGGCGAATCTGGAAGTCTTCCTGGAGCAACTCGCGGTAACGGTTGCCATCCGCATACCACCGCGCCGACCAGTCACGATTGATCTTCAGGCGGAACCCAATGGGATGTATCTTACGACCCATTACACATGCTCCTCATCACGCTCACGCAGCACAAGCGTGAGATGGCAAGTCCGCTTCACGCGCGGCTTATAACGCCCACGTGCACCGGCCTTGACGCGCTTCATGCTCGGCCCTTCATCCGCGCTCACATGAGAGATGCGCAGATCGGTCCGATTCATCTCAAAGTTCACTTCGGCATTCGATACCGCCGATTCGATCAGCTTATACAGGAAACGGGCTCCCTTTTGCGGCATGAACCGCAGCACCACCAGAGCTTGATCCGCGTCCATTTCACGCACCTGGTCACACACCAGGCGCATCTTTTGCGCTGAGATCGGCAGGTAACGGGCCGTTGCACGAACATCCATAGCCCTTTGTCCTTATCCCTACTTCTTCTTCTTCTCAGCCAAGTGTCCGCGATAGGTTCGCGTTGGCGCGAATTCGCCCAGTTTGTGGCCCACCATGTTCTCGGTGACATAAATGGGCACATGACGACGACCATCATGAACCGCAATCGTGAACCCGACCATCTGCGGGAAAATCGTAGAGGCCCGGCTCCACGTGCGAATCACCTTCTTATCACCACGCTCGCGCATCTGGTCGATCTTGCGGAGCAGTTTGGGCTCAATAAACGGCCCTTTTTTCAGAGATCGCGACATCTTCGCCTCCGGTTACCTTTACCGACGCGTGCTGCGCCGCCGCACAATATACTGATCGGTGCGCCGGTTCTTGCGGGTTTTGAGACCCATCGCCGGTTTTCCCCAGGGGGTCTTCGGGCCGGGCATACCAATCGGCGAGCGACCTTCACCACCCCCATGGGGATGGCTGTGGGGATCCATCGCCGTACCGCGCACAGTCGGACGCCACCCCAGCCAGCGCTTGCGGCCCGCTTTACCAAGCTTGATGTTGCCGTGCTCGGTATTCCCGACCTGCCCGATAGTCGCCATGCAGTTCTCGTGCACTTTGCGCACTTCGCCGCTCGGCAGACGCACCTGGGCATAGGTGCCTTCCTTCGCCAGCAACTGCGCCGACGTTCCCGCCGCGCGCACCATCTGGCCGCCCTGTCCTGGTTGAAGCTCGATGTTGTGGATCAGCGAGCCTACGGGGATGTTGCGAATCGGCAGGGTATTGCCAACACGGACATCAGCGTCCGCGCCGCTCACCACCACATCACCAACCTGCATACCCAGCGGCGCTATAATGTACCGCTTTTCGCCATCGCTGTAAACCAGCAGGGCGATACGCGCCGAACGATTGGGATCATACTCAATCGACGCGACACGAGCCGGGATGCCCAGCTTTTCGCGGCGAAAATCGATCACGCGGTAGCGCCGCTTGTGGCCACCGCCCCGATGCCGCACCGTAACTCGCCCCGTATTGTTGCGACCGCCATGCTTGCGCAGCTTGCGCAGCAGCGATCGTTCGGGCACGGCGCGCGTGATTTCTTCAAACGAGCTGCCCGTCATATCCCGGCGTCCGGGCGATGTGGGCTTGTACTTCTTGAGTGGCATGGGATTAGAACCTCAGTCTCTTTTCTTCGATGTCAGGCGGTCATTAGCCCCGTGAGGCGCGGATATCTGACTCGCCCGCATCACCGCTAGCATAGATTAGGCGTTGAAGAGCGCAATGCTTTGCCCGGCGCGCAGGGTTACCACAGCCTTTTTCCAGGCCTTGCGACGCACATAAAACTTGCGACCACGCCGGCCACGCTTGGGTGGCACCACCATCGTGTGGACATCCATCACGTCCACCTCGAACAACTTGAACACCGCCTCGGCGACCTGGATTTTGTTGGCACGCATGTCGACTTCGAACACATACTTGTTGTCCAGCTCGACCATATCGTGCGACTTCTCGGTAATCACCGGGCGCTTCAGAACATCGTACAAATGCAGTCCCTGAGACACTGGTCAGCTCCTTAGTCGCTTTGGCTCGTACCCAGATGGACGTGGATCATCTCCAGCGCGTCCTGGGGAATGATCACGCGATCGTGCGAAAGCAGATCGCGCACATTCAGATACGAGGCGCGCAGTGTCTGCGCATTCGGCAGATTGCGCACGCTGTTCTCGACCGCTTCATTCCGATCGGCCATCAACACCAGCGCGCTCTGATCGCCCACCAGGGTCTTGAGCACGGCCTTCATCTGGCTGGTCTTGGGTGCATCCATCGTCAATGCATCCACAATGACGATCTGCTGATCGGCTGCCAGGGCCGAAAGAGCGCTGCGCAGGGCCTGCAAACGCATCTTGCGCGGCATCCTCTTGCTGTAATCGCGCGGTTTGGGGCCATGAGCCACACCACCGCCGACAAAGATCGGGGCCGAACGGGCACCATGACGGGCGCGCCCTGTCCCTTTTTGACGATACCACTTGGCTTTGGTGAGGTTCACCTCGCCACGGGTTTTGGTTTTGTGCGTGCCCTGGCGAGCGTTCGCCATCTGGCGCACATATGCCTGGTGCATCAGCCCCACATTGACCTCGACCTCAAAGACCGAAGGATCAAGCTGGACTGTGCCAACCTGCTTCCCCTGCATATTGACAACAGGTGCTTCCATGATTACGACTCCTCTGCGGTTATTGGCTCTGCCCGTTACGCGTCTTGCGTGCGGGCTTGACCAGCAGGATACCGCCCTTCGCGCCCGGCACCGAGCCGCGCACAGCCAGCAAATCCTGCGCCGCATCGACCACGACAACTTCAAGATTCTGGACGGTAATCCGATCGTTCCCCATGCGGCCCGCCATGCGCTTGCCCTTCATCACGCGGCCCGGAGTCGAGGTCGAGCCGATCGAACCCGGCGCGCGCTCACGGTCCGACTGGCCGTGAGTCTTGGGCGCACGCTTAAAATGGTGCCGCTTGATGGTACCGGCATGACCGCGCCCCTTCGAAGTCCCGACCACATCGACACGGTCGCCCTTGGCGAACATATCCACCTTCACGATGTCGCCTTCCTGCACGTCAATCGTCTTGACGCGAAATTCGCGCAGATAGCGTACATCCGGTGTCGTCATGGCGTTCCGCCGCAGATGGCCTTGTTTCGGCTTCGTCAGGCGCGACTGGCCGTTCCGCTTGGGTGGCAGCTCCTCGAAGCCAAGCTGGACGCCGGAATACCCGTCGTTTTGCTCAGTGCGAATCTGAGTCACGTAGCATGGCCCGGCCTTGATCACGGTTACAGGAATCACCTGTCCGTTCTCATCGAAGATTTGGGTCATGCCCACCTTTTTTCCGATAATGCCCTTCATACTGCCTCCAAGGGACTGTGTGGCAGGTTCGTAGTGCAGTGCGCACTGTTACGCCCCACGCATCATCCCTGCTTCGCTAGTCCTGTTCGTTACGTCGGTTCATGTTCCGGCAAGTCGGGTTCGACTCGCCAGGTCCCGCGCTTACCCGGCTGCCCGGCGTTACGGCATTCCAGGCCCGGTCACGTCACTAAATCTTGATCTCGATATCCACGCCCGCCGGCAAATTGAGGCGCATCAACGTATCGATCGTCTTGGTGTCCGGTTCCAGCACATCGATCAGACGCTTATGGGTCCGAATCTCGAAATGCTCCTGCGAGTCCTTATCGATGAACGGCGAGCGGCGAACCGTGAACCGTTCAATCCGAGTAGGGAGCGGCACCGGCCCGACCACGCGCGCGCCGGTACGCTCTGCCGTTTCCACAATGCGCTGGGCCGACTGGTCCAGAACACGGTGGTCATACGCTTTCAGCCTGATGCGGATTTTTTGCTTCGCCATATAAGTTCCCCAGACTTCAAAACCCTGCAACCGAAGTCAGCTAGGGGGCGACCAGTGACCACGACCTGTATGCCTCGCCGTGCAACTTGGCCGCCCCGCGTCCATACACGTGTGATACTTATTCCAGGATGTCAGTGATGACGCCCGCGCCGACGGTGAGGCCACCTTCGCGGATGGCGAACTTGGAGCCTTTTTCCAGCGCGACGGGCACGATCAGCTCGACTTCCATGTTGACATTGTCGCCGGGCATGACCATCTCGACGTTCTCAGGCAGCTTGATGGTGCCGGTCACATCCATGGTGCGGATGTAGAACTGCGGACGGTAGCCGTTGAAGAACGCCTTGTGACGGCCTCCCTCGTCCTTGCGCAGCACGTACACTTCGCACAGGAAACGCTTGTGCGGGGTGATCGACTTGGGCTTGGCCAGCACCATGCCGCGCTCGACTTCCTCACGCGTCACGCCGCGCAGCAGAATGCCCGCGTTGTCGCCCGCCTGCGCCTGGTCGAGTTCCTGGTGGAACATCTCGATACCCGTCACCACCGTCTTCATCGTCTCTTCGCGCAGACCGATGATCTCGACTTCTTCACCCTTCTTCAGCGTGCCACGCTCCACACGCCCCGTCACCACCGTGCCGCGCCCCTTGATCGAAAACACGTCTTCGATCGCCATCATGAACGGCTTGTCCATGTCACGCTGCGGCGTCGGAATGTAGTTGTCCACCGTGTCCATCAGCTTCCAGATGCACTCGTATTCCGGTGCCGACGGGTCGGTGCTGGTGCTCTCCAGCGCCTTGAGCGCCGAACCGCGCACAATCGGCGTGTCTTCCGGGAACTTGTAGTGGACCAGCAGCTCGCTCAGCTCCATCTCCACCAGCTCCAGCAGTTCCTCGTCTTCCATCATGTCCACTTTGTTGAGGAACACCACCATCGCCGGCACTTCCACCTGGCTGGCCAGCAGCACGTGCTCGCGCGTCTGCGGCATCGGCCCATCCGGCGCGGCTACCACCAGGATCGCCCCGTCCATCTGCGCCGCACCCGTGATCATGTTCTTGATATAGTCACGGTGCCCAGGGCAGTCCACGTGCGCGTAGTGCCGCTTCTCCGTCTGATATTCCACGTGCGCAATCGCAATCGTGATGCCGCGCGCTTTCTCTTCCGGCGCGTTGTCGATCGAATCAAACGCCCGAAAATCTGCCCAGCCCTTCAATGACAGCGTCTTGGTGATGGCTGCCGTCAGCGTCGTCTTCCCGTGGTCAATGTGGCCGATCGTCCCCACGTTCACATGGGGCTTCGTCCGCTCAAACTTCCCCTTCGCCATAATTGCCTCCTACAAATTGTCGATAAGCGAGACTGCGACCAGAACACGGGAGGAGCGTTCTGCCGCGCCTGCACCCGGCCCAAAAGAGCCGATTTCAAAGGGGCTAGCCGCCACCTTTGATAATCTCCTGTGCGATCGATTCCGGCACAGGGTTATACCTCTGGAATTCCATCGTGAAGCTGCCCCGGCCCTGCGAGATATTGCGCAGGTTGGTCGCATAGCCGAACATCTCGCCCAACGGCGCTTCAGCCTTTACCGAGGCGACACCATCGCTCCGGGTGTCCATCCCATTGATGTTAGCCCGGCGCTTGGCCAGGTCACCCATCACATCACCGGCATATTCCTCAGGCACCACGATCTCGACCCGCATGTAGGGTTCGAGGATAATCGCCCGGCTGCGGCTGACTGCGTCCTTAATCGCCATCGATCCGGCGATCTTGAACGCCATTTCCGATGAGTCCACTTCATGGTACGAGCCATCAATGATGGATGCCTTGAAGCGAACCATCGGGTAGCCGGCTACGATACCGCTCTGGGCGGCCTCGCGAATGCCCATCTCTACCGCGCGGATGTATTCCTTCGGGATAGCGCCCCCGACCACCCGGTTTTCGATGACCACATCCTCTTCCACGTCATCCGGCAGGGGTTCGATCTCGATGATCGCGTGACCATACTGTCCACTGCCGCCGGTTTGGCGCACGAAACGGCCTTCGCCGCGCGCAGGCTGCGTGATCGTCTCGCGGTACGACACGCGCGGCTTACCCACTCGCGCATCAACCTTGAATTCGCGGAACATGCGGTCCACCAGCACTTCCAGGTGCAGCTCGCCCATGCCGGAGATCAACGTCTGGCCGGTCTGCTCGTTGACACGAACCACAAAGGTCGGGTCTTCTTCGGCCAGTTTGGTCAGCGCATCCGCCATCTTATCCTGGTCCGCGGTTGTGCGCGGCTCGATAGCCACCGAGATCACCGGTTCGGGGAACTCGATCTGTTCGAGCACGATGGGGCGATCCGGGTCGGATAGTGTTTCACCGGTGAAGGTGCTCTTCAGCCCCAGCGTTGCAGCGATATCGCCCGCGTGCACTTCTTCGACATCCTCGCGGCGGTCGGCGAACATGCGCACGACGCGCCCGATCCGTTCCTTGCGGTCTTTGGTCGAATTGAGCACCGTCGAGCCAGCCTTCACCACGCCCGAATAGACGCGGAAGAAGGCCAGCCGACCGACAAACGGATCGGTGACGATCTTGAACACCAGTGCCGCCAGGGGTTCGTCATCGGAAGCGTGCCGTTCCTCGCTTTTTTCCGTCTTGGGGTTGATACCCTGGATAGGCGGAACATCGAGCGGAGAGGGCAGCAGATCCACAACCGCATCCAGAAGCATCTGGACGCCCTTGTTTTTCAGCGACGATCCCACCAGCACCGGGTGAGTCAGCCCCTTGATCGTTGCCCGGCGAAGCGCCTGGACCAGTTCTTCTTCGCTCAGCGCTTCTTCGTTGAGGAACTTTTCGGTCAACACGTCGTCGGTCTCGGCGATCTTTTCGATCATCGCCTGGCGCGCCGCCTCAGCCTCGTCCAGCATATCTGGCGGGATCGGTCCCTGGCGAATATCCTCGCCGAGATCATCGTGATAGGTGACCAGCTTCATCCGGATCAGGTCCACGATCCCCGCGAAGCTTGGCCCTTGCCCATAGGGGAGCTGGATCACTACGGGGTTGGCATGCAGCCGGTCAGCGATCATATCCACGCAGCGCTGGAAGTCCGCCCCAATGCGATCCATCTTGTTGACAAAACACATCCGGGGAACATGATACTCATTCGCCTGCCGCCAGACCGTTTCAGACTGCGGCTCGACCCCGGCGACCCCGTCAAAAACGACCACTCCGCCATCCAGCACCCGCAAGCTGCGCTGCACTTCGGCGGTAAAATCCACATGGCCGGGCGTGTCGATCAGATTGATCTGATGACCGCGCCACGAAGCCGTGATGGCAGCAGCCGTGATTGTGATTCCGCGTTCTTTCTCCTGTTCCATGTAGTCCGTCGTCGCGGCACCATCATGCACTTCGCCCATCCGGTGAATGCGACCCGCATAATACAAAACGCGCTCGGTCGTCGTGGTTTTCCCGGCGTCGATGTGGGCGATGATGCCGATATTGCGGACCAATGCCAGGTCCAGAGCGGTCTCAGTAGCGGCCTTTTTTGCCATGATTACGTAAGCCTGACTGCAATTACCAACGATAGTGCGCGAAGGCGCGGTTGGCCTCGGCCATGCGGTGAGTGTCTTCTTTTTTCTTGATGGCCGAACCCTGGTTGGTTGCGGCATCCATCAGCTCAGCCGCCAGTTTCTCGGCCATGCTGCGGCCACCACGTGCGCGCGATGCGACCAGCAGCCAGCGCATCGCCAGCGACAGGGCGCGCGACGGTTCAACTTCTACCGGAACCTGGTAGGTCGAACCACCCACGCGGCGCGGCTTGACTTCGAGCACGGGCGTCGTGTTGCGCAGCGCCTGCTCAAAGATTTCAATCGGGTCGCGCTTGGCGCGTTCTTCGATCAGTTCCAGCGCATCGTATACCACACGGCGAGCCGTGCTGCGCTTGCCACCCCTCATCATCCGGTTGACCAGCATCGACAGGTGCACATTGTTGTACTTGACGTCTGGCTCAACCTGCCGTTTCGGCGGTCGGGTTCTTCTTGGCATGTCTCGTCTCTCCAGACCTTATTTCTTCTGCTTCGCCTGCTTCGGACGCTTGGCTCCATACTTGCTGCGCCCCTGGCCGCGGTTCGACACGCCATCCGTATCCAGCGTACCGCGCACGATGTGGTAGCGCACACCGGGGAGGTCTTTCACACGACCACCACGCACCAGCACAACACTGTGCTCCTGCAGGTGATGTCCCTCGCCGGGAATGTACGCCGTCACTTCGATCTGATTGGTCAGGCGCACACGAGCCACCTTGCGCAGCGCAGAGTTCGGCTTCTTGGGCGTCATCGTCTTCACCTGCGTACACACCCCACGCTTCTGGGGCGCGCCCTTCGGCTGACGCGTGCGACGCTGCGAATACGAATTGAACGTATACTGCAACGCCGGGGCCTTGCTCTTCTTGCGCTTCGGTTGGCGTCCTTTGCGGATCAACTGATTGATTGTCGGCATACCCTGCCTCCATACCTACACCAGAACATTCTGGCAAAACCTATTCAATACTGCCTTTAAGGGCGTAACAACGGGCGTTTTTGCGCCCGTCTCTCTTGCAGAACGTGAGGCCACCTCACTACCTGGCACGCGATGGCCTCACGAACGATACCTCATCCAATTCGGTCACCAGCGCCCTACACCAGGGAAGGGTTAGTGCCGCGCAAGGAAAGTGTTGCCCATCTTATCAGGTCGGTCAGGGCCTGTCAAGGCTGATTCAAGCGTGCAATCGCAGCCGCACAGCCGGTAATCAACAGATTCGCGGCAGAATTTCGCCGAGCGGCATATCCACCACGCGCCGCCCGCCGATAGCTGTACGCGCCACCACCATGCCGGGATGCGCCTCGACCGCCCGCCCGATGATCGCCGCTTCCTGACCGAGCGGGTGAGCACGCATCGCGGCCAGCACCGCTTCGGCCTGAGCTTCGGGCACCACCGCCACCAGTTTACCCTCATTGGCGACATAAAGGGGGTCCATCCCCAACATTTCGCAGGCCGCCTGCACCGCCGGGCGGACCGGCAGTGCGGGTTCGTCCAGTTCAAAGCCCACCCGCGACTGGTCGGCCAGCTCATTGAGCACCGCCGCCACGCCCCCACGTGTGGCATCGCGCAGGCAGTGAATATCTGTCGTCACGCCGAGCATCGCCGCCACCAGTGTGTGTAGTGGGGCACTGTCGCTGATCAGCGCCGTCTCAAAGCTCAGCCCCTCGCGCACCGACATGATCGCCATGCCGTGATCGCCAATCGTGCCGCTCACCAAAATCACATCGCCCGGCTGTGCGCGATTGGCTGCGATCTGCACCCCTTCAGGCACCAGCCCGATTCCGGCAGTGTTGATGAACACGCCGTCACCGTGTCCTTTGTTGACCACCTTGGTATCTCCGGTCACCAGTTGAACATTGGCGGCCCGACACGCCTGGGCCATTGAGGTGGCGATGCGCCCCAGATCGTCCATCGCCAGGCCTTCTTCCAGGATGAAGCCTGCCGAGAGGAACAACGGCTGCGCGCCGCTCATCGCCAGGTCGTTGATCGTGCCATGCACCGCCAGGCTGCCGATATCGCCGCCGGGGAAAAACAACGGGTTGACCACAAATGAATCGGTTGTGAAGGCCAGACGTAACCCATTCAGGGTCAGCACCGCCTGGTCATTCAGCCCGGACAGCGCCGGATTATCGAACAGCGGCACAAACAGGTGCTGGATCAGGTCGGCGGAAAGCCGCCCCCCGCTGCCGTGCCCCAACACGATCTGAGGGTAGTCGCGCAGAGGCAGCGGGCACACGAAGCCGGAAAAATTGGGCTGATCGGTCATGCGAGTCTCATTCTCTGTGATGTCAGCTATGCATATCGGGCAGTGCGGCCCTTTGTGAGCTGCGCCCGGCGAGAAATGTACTGCAAACTGCGTACAGAATCAAACGCCCGCCGGAAAATAAGCTTCGCGGCGGGCAGGGCATGGCTCGGAAATTTTCCTGGTTCAGGTCGGTGAGTGCTGACCCTGGGCGAGCGCTAGTCCGCGTTCCAAAGCCAGCCGGTTCAGCGCATGCAGGTGCGACTTGCGTTCGCCCAGCTTGTCAATCATGACGGCCTGCACGCTTTCGAGCGCCACCAGAGGGCGGTGAGCCAGCATCGCACCCAACAAGATCATATTGGTGACACGCGTTTCTCCCAGTTCGGTCGCGATTTCGGTGGCGGGCAGCGATACAACGGTGAGATCGTCGCGCGATGAGCCGTGTACAACCAGGGATTCATTGATCACCAGCAAGCCCCCGGCACGAACCAGCGGTTCGTACTTCTCCAGCGACGGGTTATTGAACACCACTGCAATGCTGGGATACTGACTGATCGGCGATCCGATCGGCTCATCGCTGACTACCACCGTGCAGTTGGCGGTGCCGCCGCGCATCTCCGGTCCATAAGAGGGAATCCAGGTAACGTGCTTGCCTTCCGCCAGCGCCGTATAAGCCAGCAACTGCCCGGCGAACAGGACTCCCTGCCCACCAAACCCGGCGAAGATGATTTCTTCATGCATCGCTCAATCACCTTTCCTCTGCCCCAACGCAAGCGCCTCTTCCGAGACTTTGTAATCGCCCAGCGGGTAATAGGGCAGCATGTGGTCCTCAATCCATGCCAACGCCTCAGGCGGCGTCAGCTTCCAACCGGTTGGGCAGGCCGAAAGCAGCTCGACCATCGAGAATCCCAGCCCGGCCATCTGCACCTGGAAAGCCAGTTTAATCGCCTTCTTCGCCCGGTTGATCTCCTTGACATTGTGCAGAGAGCGCCGGACCACATAGGCCGCGCCGGACATCGTCGCCAGCAATTCGGCCATGCGGATTGGGAACCCGCTCAGCCGTACATCCCTGCCCATCGGTGATGAGGTGGTTCGCTGAACCGGCAGCGTAGTCGGGGCCATCTGCCCGCCGGTCATGCCGTAGATCGCGTTGTTGATGAAAATCGTCGTGAAGTTTTCGCC
>DAOUFU010000102.1:0-20029 GCA_034429275.1 Anaerolineae bacterium
CCCCCCCCACCAGCAGAATGAACCCCGGCAGCCTGCGATCGTAGCGCGGCGAGATGATCCCCCAACCTGTCATCGCCATCGCGCTGAGCGCCGCCAGCGGCACGACGACCAAAAACATGTGAGACGCCCGCCCGGCCAGGTCAAGCTCGCCCTGGTCGTCTGTCACGATCTGGTAGCCGGTGACGGTTCCGGCGTTGTCGTCCAGGTCATACCAGGGCAGGAACAGAAACGCTGCCAGCATCACCAGCGCTGAGACCAGCACCAGGAATTCGCCGATTGAGAATTGTGAATTCGTGCGCGTCATGAGCACGCTCCTACACTTTTTGACGGCGTGCCACGCCAAAAAGCCCGGTGGGCCGCACAACCAGGATCACCAGCAACAGCCCGAAGGCAATCGGGTCGCGCCAGGTCGAAGAGATGCCGATGCTTTTGCCATACGCCGGGACAAAAATCTCGATGAAGCCCAGCAGCATTCCCCCTGTGGCTGCGCCGCGAATATCGCCGATCCCGCCCACGACAGCCGCGATAAACGCCTTCCAGCCGACTCGCATCCCCATGTAGGGGTTGAGGATCGGGTAGGAAACACCCCACAGCATCCCGCCTGCCGCCGCCAGCGCTGTGCCGAGGAAAAAGGTCAGCGAGATGATTTGATCCTGCGAGACGCCCATCAGCGGGACGGCAAACTTGTCGTATGAGATCGCGCGCATGGCCATACCCCACTTGGTGCGCTGCACAATGAAGTACAGCCCCAGGAACAGCAGCAGGGCAAGCAGAATGATCATGATCGACTCGCTGCTGATTTTGGCCCCGGCGATTGGGACAGTCTTTGCCAGCAGCGGCGGGTCCAGGTCTTTGATGTTGTCAGGATAGCTGCGAGGATCGGCCCCTGTCAGCGCCAGCATTCCATTTTCCAGCAGCAGGCCGACTCCCAGCGCCGTGATCACGACCGACAGGCGCGATGCCTGCCGCAGCGGCTTGTATGCGACTCGCTCAATGGTTACACCGAGCAGACCCGTCAGGACCATCGACAGAAGCAGCGTGGGGACAAACGGCAGGTCCAGCACCATCGAGCCGAATACCCCTAGAAACGCGCCGACCATAAAAATATCGCCGTGAGCGAAATTGATCAGCAGCAAGACGCCGTACACCATCGAATAGCCCAGCGCGATCAGGGCATACAGGCTGCCGAGCTGAAGCGCGTTGAATAACTGCTGAACAAAAAAATCCATAACACTCCATCTCCTCGTGCGATGATGCCCCGGCCAGGAAGGAAAAGACGCCCCATCGGGCTGATGGGGCGTCCACTAACCCTGCTTATCTTTATTCGGGCGGGAAGCCAGCCGGGCAGGCTGAGTCGTAGTAGGTGAATGCGCCGTCTTTGATCTGGATGATCACGGCGCACTTGATCGGGTCACCCTGCTCGTCAAAGCTCATGATGCCCGTCACCCCTTCGTACAGCTGGATGTTGGCCAGCGCATCGCGGATGTCGGCGCGCTCGGTGGATTGCGCCTCGGTGATGGCCGTGAACAACAGCTGGAATGCGTCATAGGTCAGCGCTGCCACGTCATCGGGCTTGGCCCCATAGAGTTCTTCGTAGGCTGAGATGAACGTCTGGCCTACTTCGGTGGCGATATCGGGCGCGTAGTGCGTGCTGAAGAACAGGCCGTTACACGCCTCGCCGCACAGATCGAGCAGGTCGGGTGTGCCCCAGCTGTCGCTGCCCACGATCGGGCCTTCATAGCCCAGGCTGCGCGCCTGCTGGACGATCAGCGGGACTTCGTTGTAATACTGGTGAGTGAAGATCACATCGGGTTTGGCTGCAATAATGTTGGTCAACTGCGAGCTGAAGTCCGTATCGCCGGTAGTGAAGCTCTCGAACGCCACGATCTCAATCCCGGCAGCTACGGCAGCATCGCGGAAGTTTTCCGCCAGACCCTTGGGGTAGTCGCTGGCCACATCGTACAGCACGGCGGCGGTCTTCGCGCCAAACTCATCGGCTACAAACCCGGCCACGACCGGACCCTGGAACGGGTCGAGGAAGGCCGCGCGGAAGACCCACGGACGGTCCAGCGTGGTGGCGGGGTTGGTGGACCACGGGCTGATCATCGGGGTTTCGCGGTCGTTGGCCACCTGTCCGGCGGGCACTGCCTGCTTGCTGGCCTGCGGACCGATGATCGCGACCACATTTTCTTCGACGATCAGACGGGTCGCCACAGCCACCGCAGACTCGGCCTTAGACTCGTCATCTTCAACGACAATCACGACTTCGTAATTTTCGCCGTCAATCTGGATACCGCACTTGGCATTGATCTCGTCAACGGCCATTTCGGCGGCTTCGACCGTGCTCTGGCCAACCTTCGGAATATCCCCGGTCAGCGGGCCGATCACGCCGATGACGATCTCGTCAACAAAATCGCAATCTTCCTGTGCAACAACCGGCACAGTGCCCAGCGCGGTCACGACAACTGCTAGAGTTAGAACGAGGGTCACCAAACGCTTTGACATTTTGAGTTCTCTCCGCCCTTGATTCTAGTGACTTGCCACGCAGCAATACCACAGGACGATGATCCCTTCTACAAAGTGACCGTTTCCACCTCCTTTGTTAAATCGGAGCCTGTAGCGCCGAGACCTTAAGGGCCTTAGTATTATATGGTGAAAACTCGGCTCACCACAAATTGAGTATAGGTGACTTTGGACAATCGGCTATGTACAAATCACCCCAAAACGCCGGAAGCTATTTGTGTATTTTTTCACATGCGGGCGGGGATTCGGGAATATCATCCAGGAGTGCGCCCCGGATGACCGTGTCGATCATCTGGCGGATCGTGTTTACAATGGAAGCGGATCCATCGCCTATCGGGCTTATCGGTTGAAGGAGCGTCCTATGCGTATCTACCTGGTACGGCACGGCAAGGCCAGCAAAGACCCGCAGTATACCCAGGATGCCGACCGCCCGTTGACCGAACGCGGGCGAGCCGACGTGGCGCTGATCGCCCGACGGATGGTGAGCGCGGGGGTCGAGGTGTACGAAATCCGTCACAGCGGGCTGGTGCGCGCCCGCCAGACCGCCGAAATCTTTGGCGAGTTCCTCAAGCCGCAGGGGGGCGTCAAGGCGGTCGCCGGGCTGCTGTACGATGATTCGCCCCAGGCATTGGCCCGCGAACTGCATCTGGAGCCGCAGCCGGTGATGTTTGTGGGGCACAACCCCTTCATGGAGGAGCTGACCGCGCTGCTGCTGACCGGCTCGGCGGGGCACACGCCCATCTGGTTCAGCACGTCATGCACCGCCTGCCTGGACTATGTCGATGGCAGATGGTCGGCGCGCTGGGTGCTGGATCGTAATATCGTGGGTGGCGGCGGCGACGGCGACTGAGTTAATCCGAAGCGCGCACCGGCGCGGTATAGCGCCTGTCCTCGATGCGCAGCCCGTATGCTGCCGCCACGATCTCCACCGGGTGAACGGTGCGCGCCCCGGTCAACCCCTGTATCTGCCAGCGGCACGTCTCCGTATCGCAGATCACCAAAGGCGCGCCCGCCTGGGCGACCTGTTCCACGATGGGGCGGCCCACCGCCTCGGCAATGGCGCGCTTTTCGGCCTTGTAGCCATACGTCCCCGCAATGCCGCAGCAGTCGGCATCGATCTCCCAGGCACGCAGGCCGGGGATCAGGTCGAGCACGTCGAGCGCCGGGCGGCCCATGCCGTGGGCTTTGAGCTGGCACGGCGCGTGATAGGGCATTTCCGCGTTTACCGTTTTGAACTCCAGCGGAAGACGCCCTTCGGCGTGCAGTTTGGCCAGAAACTCCATGAAATCATAGGTGTGCTGGGCCACCAGAAGCGCGTCGGGGTCTTCCAGGCCGAGCACGTGCTGGTAATCGCCCTTGATGGCCGTCATGCAGCTTGCCGAGGTACCCACAATGGGGATGCCGCGCCGGGCATAGTCGGCCAGCGCGGTGATATTGGTGCGGGCGTAGCGCCGCGCTGCCTTGAAATCGCCATTGGATTGGGCGGGCAGGCCACAGCAGGTCTGGGGCGGAATCTCCACATGCAGCCCGATGTGTTCCAGCACGGCCACTGCCAGCTTGCCGATGTGCGGCTCGTAGGTGTTGGTCGAGCAGCCGTGGAAATACACCACGCGCTGCGCATCAGAAGCCGGAGCCGGGCGCGGGTGGCGCTTCTGTTCCCCGGCCCACCACCGTCGGAAGGTATAGCCTGCCCAACCGGGCAGGGGCGCACTCGCCGCGATCTTGAAGGTCTTCTCCGCCAGCCAGCGCAACGGCCTGGAGCGCACCCCAAAGTTCAGCAGCGGGGCGAACGGCGTCCCCAACCGGCCCCACAGCTCATTCCGGCTCAGGAACCAGTTGCGCAGCGACATCCCATGAGTCTCGACTAACCGCGCTTTGGCCTGTGTGTTGATCTCCATGACTTTGACGCCATGCGGGCAGACCAGCGTGCAGATGCCGCAGCCGGAGCAGTAGTCTACCGAGTGATCGGGCGACGGCTCACCCGGTTCGCGCAGGCGCTGCGCCTGCGGCCCGACCGTTTTGGGGCCGGGAAACAGCGGCGTCACCGGGGCGACCGGGCACGAGGCTGTGCAGATATTGCATTTGAGGCAGTGATCGGCAGTGAACGGTGTTTGCTCGATTAAATGCAGTGGGTGATGTGTCGTCATGCGTCTCTCTCAGACCTCGTGTTATACCTGCTGCTCCAGCGCGGACTGTGTCGCGCGCCATGCGGTGACCATCGCGACGCCCTCAACGCAGCCATCCACCAGCGGATCGACACCCGCGATGATTTGCCCCGCCGCGAAGACATTCGCCAGCGCGGGCGAGCCGGACTCATCCAGGGGTTGCATGGCGCTGTTCACCCGTAGCCCGGCGCGCAGCACGGGATGCGCTTCCGCGCTCAGCGCATGATCGGCCATCCAGCCAGAGCGATCCTCGCCCGGCGGTGCGCTCACCGGCAGGTTGAACAGCGGCTCCCACACACGCCCGGCCATGTCGGTTTGCAGGCCGCCGTTATACACTCCCCCAGTCGCCAAGATCACCCGGTCGGCGCGGAAGGTATTGGTATGCCCCAGCGCGCCCACATCGACGCCTACACAGCGATCACCCTCGACCAGGCCGCGCAGCACCGGGTGACCGATCTGCACGCGGGCGCGCTGCCGCAGAAGCCATCGCCGCAGCGCATGACTCAGGCGTGTGCCCGGCACGCTGGGCGGAAGGGTGGCGATCTCGAACACCGGGCAGCCCAGCCCGCGTTCCAGGTCTTCTATCACGGCCATGTGGTGATCCAGCCCCAACACTGCCGGAAAACCCACTTTCGCCGCGCCTTGCAGGTGCGGCTTCACCTGGCGGATCACGTCCTGGCGAAAAGCTGCGTCCTCGAAGCGGTGCGCCAGGTCACCGGGCCACGCATCCCAGGAACCGCTTTCGGTGGGCAGGTCGATGGTGAGCGCACGGGCGGTGTATCCCTGTGCGGCAAGACCGGCGGCCATCAGGTCGGGGAAGAAATCGCGCCAGCCGCGCAAACCCACTATCAGCATCGGGCCATTGCCCAGGTCACCCTGGGCCAGTCCGCGCGGAGCCAGTGCGGGTGTCTGGATCGCGCCGAGCAGCGTGGGCAGGCGCAGACTTCGACTCTCTGGCCCGCTCACATGTGGCAGCCCAACGGATTCGGCGAGCGCGGTAAAGGCATCCAGCCCGGCGCGCACGGCGTCGGCTCCAGCCAGTGCATAGGGATGATCGGGACAAGTCGCGCCAACGTGCTGTGCAGTGGTAAGCGGCGCGCGCTCATCCCGGTCCCATACGCTGATCCAGCCGGGCGCGACGAGCTGGTGGCCCCAACCTTGCGCGATCAGGCGCACGGATGCACCCGCGCGCACGGCATGGGCAGCGGCAGTCAGCCCGGCCAGTCCGGCACCGATGACGATCACATCAGTCATGGTCGCCCCCTTCGTGCGCTTGCTGCGGTGCAGCGCTTGCCATCGCACGATCCAGCCCCAAAATCCGCCGGAAGATTGACTCATCCAGGATCATCTGGCGCAGGTGATGTCCCCACAGCAGGGGGCGCACGCCCCGGTAACGTTCCTCGACAAAGGTGCTCAGGGCCTCGACGGTTTGGGCGGCGCTGAGTCCTCGCCGCTGCATCAGGATGCCCGCCGCACGATAGGCGCAGAAACCCGCCTGGCACGGCCCCATACCCAGCCGCAGGTCGCGCCGCAGATCATCCAGCGCTACCGGCTGATCGCCATAGGCATCGATGGCTGCTTCAAGCTGGGGCCGCGTGACCATCTCGCACTCGCAGATCAATTCACCCGGCAGGTTGCCGCTCTCCAATGCGCGCAGCCGCCCATCCAGCCGGTGATGGCGATGAGCGGTCTCATGGCCGGGCAGGGGTTCATCGGCGGTGGAACATTTCACCGCGACGCCCAACTGTGCGCAGACCACATCCACCGCTTGCTCGGCCATCAGGCGGCACGTGGTCAGCTTGCCGCCGACGACCGTCACCAGCCCGGCCAGCCCATCACGCCGGGCATGGTCGATCACGGCGAAGGTGCGCTTCACGTCGCGACCTTCGGCATCGCCATTGCCTGCTTCGGGCGGCTCATAAAGCGGGCGCACGCCTGCCCAGGCGCGCAGCGCGCGCCCCTGCGCGATTCCCGGCACGACTGCGTCGGCCTCGCGCAGAATGCGCTCGACTTCCCACGCCTCCATCCGATAATCATCCGGTTGTTCGGTATGGACCGAGGTTGTACCCAGTACACAGACCGTGCCCACCGGCACCAGGATATCTCCATCGGCAGGTGGGCGCAGCCGGTTCACGACCCGGTTGACCCAACGCGTATTCATGGCGATCATCGCGCCCCGGTCGAACTTGACTCGCACATCTGGCCCGGCCAGCCCGGCGACCACGCCCGCCCACGGCCCCGCCGCATTCAGTACACAACGCGCGATTACAGTGCGCCCGGCCCCGGTGCGTATATCGACCAGCTTCGCGCCCACCACGCGATCCCCTTCGCGCAAAAGCTCAATCACGCGGTGATAAATCAGCGCGTCTGCGCCATACGATCGGGCCGCCTCTACAAAAGCGTGGATCAGGTCGAATGAGTCGCAGGTGCCATCGGGCACGTGGTAGGCAGCGGTGAGTGCGGGCGCAAGCGCCGGTTCGAGCGTGTGCGCCTGCGCAGATGTCAGCGCCCCGGTTTCGATGCCCGCTGCCGCACAACCGGCCAACCACCGCTCGACAAATTCGGGCGGGTCTTCGGGCACTGCAACGAACAACCCGCCCGTGTCTTCGATGGCGAACGGCGCGATTCGCCGCAATATCCGGTTTTCGGCAATACATTCGGCGGCGGTTTCGGGGTCGCGCACGGCATAGCGCCCGCCGGAATGTAGCAACCCGTGGTAACGCCCGGAGGTGCCGGTCGAGAGGTCATGCTGCTCGACCAACAGGGCGCGCAGCCCACGCCGTGCCAGGTCATACACGGCAGCAGCCCCGGTTGCGCCGCCGCCGATCACCAACACATCCACCGTATGAGTCGTCACAGGGCTATCTCCTGAGATGGCCAGACGAACCGATCCGATTGAGCGGCAAGCATAGCGCGCCGCGCAGTGGGCGCATAGTGCTGCCTGTCACCTCGCGACGCGACGGATACAACAACACCAGGGCGAACCGATGACCGGCCCGCCCTGGAATCAGCGCTACATCCCAGCCGTGCCCGTCAGATCAACAGGCGCATCGGGTTTTCGAGCAGGTCCTTCAGATACTTCATGAACTCAGCAGCTTCCGCGCCATCGCTCACCCGATGATCGACGCTGATGGTGGCCTTCATGCGGATGCCCACGCCCAACGTGCCATCGGCCAGCACCACCGGCACCTTGCGCGCCGATCCCACCGCCAGGATCGCCGCTTCCGGCGGGTTGATGATGGCGATAAAGTGATCGACCTCGTAGGGGCCGAGGTTGCTGATGCTGAAGGTTGCCCCTTCCAGCTCCTCGGTCTTGAGCTTGCCTTCGCGCGCCCGCTGGATCATATCGCGGTTTTTGGCCGCCAGCGTGCCGAGCGCGGTTTGATCGGCGTCGTAAGCGGTCACGTTGACCAGCCCACCGTTGGGCAGAGCGACCGCGATGCCGATGTTGATGCGCTTGTAGCGTGCCAGCCTGTCGCCGTAGTAATGCGAGTTGAGGTTGGGGAACCGACGCAGTGCCAGGGCGGTTGCCTTCACCAGCAGATCGTTGACGCTGATCTTTTGTGCCTCGTCGCTGATGCTGGCATTCAACTGCTGGCGCAGGTCGAGCGCCGGACCCATCTCGATCTCGGAGGTCACGTAGAAATGGGGCACGTACTGCTTGCTGCGCACCAGCCGGTCGCCGATGCGGATGCGCATCCGGCTGAGTTCGATGGCTTCCACGTCCGGGCCGGAGGGGAACTCGCCCCAGGTGGGCGTCTCGAACTGGACGGGCGGCGGCGCAGCTTTGGCGGGCGCGGGTGCCGCGGGTGCGGGTGCCGCAGGCGCAGCCGGGATCGGCGCGGCAGGTGCTTCGCTCACCGGGAAGTCTTCCACATCCTTTTTGACGATGCGACCGCCAGGACCGGTGCCCTGCACGCGGCTCAGGTCGATACCTTTTTCTTCGGCGATACGCCGCGCGATGGGGCTGGCTTTCACCCCGGCGGGCAGATCGCTGGCGGCAGGCGCAGGCGTGGGGGCCGCAGCAACAGGGGCAGCGGATTCTGCCGCCTGTTCAGGTGCGGCTGCCTCTGCGGGTGCGGCTGCCGGGGCAGCGCCGCCCGGAGGCACTTCGCCCGCCGCGCCCACATACCCGATGGCGGAGCCAACCGCCACCACATCGCCGGGACTCGCCAGCAGCGAAAGCACAACACCGCTCACGGTGGTTTCGATCTCAATGGTCGCCTTGTCCGTCTCGATCTCGGCGATCACGTCGCCTTTGTTGATCGTGTCGCCGACTGCCACCGTCCAGTTGACCAACACACCCTCGGCCATGTCGAAGCCGAGCTTGGGCATGATAATCGGCTCAGCCATCAGACAA
Source organism: Anaerolineae bacterium (assembly GCA_034429275.1). GTDB lineage: Bacteria > Chloroflexota > Anaerolineae > Aggregatilineales > Aggregatilineaceae > DAOUFU01. The sequence goes on from DAOUFU010000102.1 coordinate 9,049, forward strand.
TCTCCTTTACGGCAGCGATGATTTTCTCCGGGCTGGGCAGCGCCATCAGTTCGATGTCGCGCGCGTAGGGCAGCGGCACATCCATCGCCGAGACTCGCTTCACCGGCGCGTCCATATAGTCGAACATCTTGTCCTGAAGCTGGGCGGCAATCTCGGACCCCACATTGAAGTAGGGCAGGCTTTCCTCGACCACCACGCAGCGATTGGTTTTCTTGAAGCTCTCGAACACCGGCTCCAGGTCGAGCGGGCGCAGCCACCGCAGGTCCACGATCTCGCACTCGATCCCGTCTTGCGCCAGGCGATCTGCCGCCACTAACGAATGTTCCAGGCCCTTCTGGTAGGTGACGATGGTGACTGCGTCGCCCTGGCGCTTGATGTCCGATTTGCCGATGGGCAGCAGAAAATCGGGATCGTCCGGAACCTCGCTGCGGCGCTGGAGCATGGTGCTGTGCTCGACAAACAGCACCGGGTTATCGTCGCGGATGGATGCCTTGAGCATCCCCTTTGCATCGTAAGCCGTGCCGGGGACCGCGACATACAGGCCGGGGAAGTGAGCGAAGATCACTTCGGGCGCGTGAGAATGGGTTGCGCCCAGTTGCTTGCCGCCGCCGGTCGTGGTGCGGATCACCAGCGGGACTTTGAATTGCCCGTTGAACATATAGCGCATCTTGGCCGCGTGATTGACGATGGCATCCATCGCTATGAAAGCGAAGTTGATGGTCATGATCTCGGCGACCGGGCGCAAGCCGTTCATGGCCGCGCCAACAGCGGCACCGGCGATCACCATCTCGGCAATCGGCGTATCGCGCACGCGCTTCTCGCCGAATTCGTCGAGGAAGCCGCGCGTCACGGCATAGGTGCCGCCCCAGACGCCCACTTCTTCGCCCATGATAAAGACGCGCTCATCGCGGAGCATTTCCTCGCGCAGCGCCGAGCTGAGCGCTTCGCGCATTGTAATCGGTCTGTCGGCCATGATCCCCTCTAGTCTGCGTACACGTTGCTGATCAGGTCTTCGTACGTCGGGTCCGGGCTGTTTTTGGCGAACTCGACGGCGTTGTCTATGGCAGCCAGCGCCGCGGCGTCGATCTTGTCCAGGTCGCCCGCGCTGATGCTCTTGTAATTGTCCAGCAGGAACTGGCGGAACCGCCCAATCGGGCCTTTCGCCTGGAACGACTCGACCTCGTCTTTGGTGCGGTAGCGCTGCGGATCGCCCATGCTGTGCCCTTCCAGGCGGTAGGTGAGCGATTCGACCAGGACCGGGCCAACTTTGCGGGCGTGCTCGATCGCCTCGCTGATGCCTTCATAGACGGCCATCACGTCCATCCCATCGAGGCGCGGGCCTTCCTTCATACCGCTGCCATCCGAGCGCATGTAGGCGCGGGCCTTGTGCACGATGTGATCGGCGGCACTGGCCCGATCGACCGTTGTGCCCATGCCGTACTGGTTGTTCTCGACCAGCCAGACTACCGGCAGTTCCCACACTGCGCTGAGGTTCAGCGATTCGTGGAAGTAGCCGATGTTGGTGGCACCGTCGCCCATCATGCACAGCACCACTTCGTCGCGCCCTTCATACTTCGAGGCCAGCGCCAGCCCTGCCGCCAGCGACAGGTGCGCGCCGACGATGCCATGCCCGCCCCACATATTGTGCTCGCGGCTGGCCAGGTGCATCGAGCCACCTTTGCCACCGCTCACGCCTGTGCGCTTGCCCAGCATCTCGGCCATGACGGCGTTCACGTCCAGTCCGCGCGCCAGGGCCACGCCATGATCGCGGTAGGTCGTGATCAGGTGATCCTGGGGTCGCAGGGCGGCCACCGCGCCGACGCCGGTCGCTTCCTGGCCGATATACAGGTGCAAAAAGCCGCCGATGAGTCCCTGCTGGTACAGTTCGGCGCAGCGTTCCTCGAATCGCCGGATCAAGACCATCTGGCGATACCAGTCGAGCAGCGTATCTTTGGTTGGTTTTGCCATAGTGCAGCGTTCCTTCAGAGTGCGTGAGATGCAGTCGCGTGACGGCTGCGGCTGGGAATAGGCGCAGCCGTACTGAGTTGAAACACACAAAAACAGGCGTGTCAAACACCGCCCGGCATGAGTTAAGGCATCAAAGTGGACGCACCCCAGATTATATGTAAGCAGGCGAACGGTTGGCAAACCTGCCCCGGTTCCCTGTACAATGGATTTGAATACATTCACGCGCGGCCTGGATGACCAACCGCCGGATGAAATGGATGTGCGCTATGCCTTATTTTCGTGCCTATCACCGAGATTACCGGATGGCCGAGGTCTCGGCCATCATCAAGAGCCTGGATGCGGGTAAATCGGTTGCGCTGGTGGGCCTGCCCAGCATTGGCAAATCGAACCTGCTGAAGTTCCTGGACCAGGCCCGGCTGCCGCTGGACGATCCCAACAGCCCGTGGCGTCGCTATGCGCCTCACAGCCAGGAACGCGGCCCGCTCGTCTCGGTCATGATCGATCCTAACGCGCTGCTGCCTGCGCTGCCCGACGATCGGGGCAAGATTGCCGCGCGCTCGTGGCCTGGCTTCGAACTGGTGGCGCATCGCACCGCCCTCACTCGCGCCCTGTTCCCGGTGGATCGCACGCCTCCCGACCGCGCCACCGATCCTCGGCTGGCGGAAAAGCTGGAGCGCATTCAAGACAAGTTCACCGGCGGCCATCCGGGGATCGTCTCAGTCGAGGATGGGCTGCATGGTCACCTGGCACTGCGTCACCTGGAGCGCATGATCGAAGCCGCGCTCGAAGGGGCAGAACTGCAAAACAGGCCGATCCGCATTGTCTATTTCTTTGACGAGTTCGAGCGCATGTTGGCCACCATGCCCGATTATTTCTTTGTGGCGCTGCGCAGCATCCGCGACCGCTTCAAGGAATCGGTGATGTTTGCCGTGTTCCTGCGCAACACGCTGCCCTACCTGATCGATGAGGCGCGTATGGTTTCGCTGGAGCCGTTCGTCGAGTTGTTCCACGACAATACGGTATATTTGCGCCCGTTCGGAGATGACGATGCGTGGCGGATGATCGAAGACCTGGAGAAGCGCACCGTCTCCAAGGACGATCACGCGCTTGGCCTGCTGATCCGTGCGACGGGTGGTTTTGCAGGGCTGCTGCGCGCCGGGTTCGAGCACGCCGACAAACTGGCCGCCATCCACGCGGATAACTACCAGGAAGAAGTTCGGCTGGCGGCGACCCGACTGGCCGCCGAGGTGAATGTGCAGCAAGAGTGCAAAACCCTGCTGCGCGGACTGAACGATCATGAAATCCGCGCGATCTATGCCACCACGGGCAGCCAGCCGGTCAAAGTCGCGCCTGGCTCACCCAGCCCTGAGGACACCGTGCGAGAGTTGATCGCTAAATCGCTGCTGGTGCAGACCACGTCCGCCAGTGGTGGGCTGGCCATTGCGCCGCCGATCCTGGCGGCCTACATTCGCACACATCCCGCGCCGCCACCGGAACGGCCTGCTGCCCCGCCGGTGACGCTGCCTAGCTAGATCGGGCGCGGCGCACTTTCTCTATGGGATGCCCCAGACCCAGATCGTATCCCGCGCCGCCGCCGCGAGCTGCGCCCTGCCCGCCGCGCTTTGCGGTGACCATGCCAGCGTGGTGATGGCATCACCGGCCCCTTGCAGCACTGAGAGCGCCTCACCGGTGGCTGCGTCCCAGATATACACAGTGCGATCGGTGCTGCCGCTGGCGATCTGTGCCCCATCCGGCGACCAGGCCAGCGCCGTTATCCAACTGGTGTGGTTGGGCAGGATCATCACAGGCTCGTCGGCATTGGGATCGGAGTCCGGCCCAACATCCCACACCGTGACCAGGTTCTCGCCCACTTGCATGTGAACGCTGCTGCCCATCTCGGTGTCAGTGAGGCTGCCTTCCCAGGTGCGCGTGACCAGGCTGTCCGGCCTGAGTTCGGTCGTGATGACAGGCCGCCCCTGGCCCCGCGCGACGTGTAAGGTAAGCGTGCCTTCCCACAGGTCCACATCGATCCGGCCCTCACGTTCAGCCAGCGTCACATCGCCATCGATCAACTTCACCGTGATGATGCTGCCGCGCTGGTGAATATCGGCCTCGGTGTTGAGCTGCTCCACTGTGATTCCCCCGCTGATCGGCAGATCGGCGCGCAGCACATCCCACAAATACACGGTGAGCGCCGTCGGTGTGCTTTCGGCAATCAATGCACGCGCGCGCCGGTCGCTGATAGCGATCCGGTGTCCATCGGGCGACCAGGCGACTGCGCCGCCCCAGGCAGTCGGCAGCGAGCGCAACAGCTCGCCAGTCGCCGCATCCACAATGACGACTGCATGCGCGATCTGCGTACTGATGGCGATCCGCGCGCCATCCGGCGACCAGGCCAGGCCGCTGACTGCGCCAGGCAGATCGGGCACAGAGAGCAGTTCGGCAGCCGTGGTCACATCCCAGAGGTGCAGGGCCTGATCCCACCCGCCAGAGGCGAGAAGCTTCCCATCTGGGGACCAGGCCAGTGCCGTCACCCATTGGCCCGGCTCGCCGAGCGCTACCAGCGCGTCGCCACTGGCGGCATCCCAGATGCGGACGATACCTTCTTCGCCGCCGGTTGCGATCTGTGTGCCATCTGGGGACCAGGCGACTGCCCGCAGGGGATCATCGCCCTCAACCAATGCCCTGACGGTGACGTGATCGGGGTCCCACAGCCGCAGTGTGCCATCAGCGCTGCTGGCCGCGATCGGCAGTCCTTCTGGCGACCAGGCCAGGGCTGTCACGCGAGCCGCGCTGCCGTTGAGCGCGGTTCCTACATCCCACAGGCGCAGCGTGTTATCTAGGCCGATGCTGGCCAGTCGGCTGCCGCCCGGCGACCAGGCCAGCGCGTAGACTTCCGCCGTGTGCCCGGCGAGTGTGGCGATCTGGATCGCTTCCGCCGCGTTCCACAGCCGGATCGAATTGTCACGGCTGGCGCTGGCGATCCGCGCGCCATCGGGTGACCAGGCGATCGAGGTGACCACCTCGGTATGATTCTTCAGGGTATGGCGCGCGGTTTCGTTCGCCACGTCCCACACGACGAGCGATATATCCCAACTGCCGCTGGCCAGCAGCGTGCCGTCTGGTGACCAGGCCAGCGCAGTGATGCCCTCTTTGTGCTGGCTGAGTGTGCCCCGTGTCTGGCCGCTTGCTGCATCCCACAAGGTAAGCTTTCCATCCCCACCACCTGAGGCTAACGTTTCGCTCGCCGGGTCGAATGCCAGCGCCGTGACGCTGCGGCTGCCTGTACTCTGCTTGGTCCACACCTCACCGCCGGTCGCTGCGTCCCACACGCGCAGCGTGCCATCGGTGCCGCCGCTGGCAATGTGTGCCCCGTCGGCGGACCATGCCACCGCCAGCACCCAATCGGTGTGCCCGGCCAGGGTCAGGCGCGCCTGGCCGGAGCCAGCATCCCACACGCGCACCGTGTGGTCCAGGCTCGCAGTGACGATCTGTGCGCCATCCGGCGACCAGGCCAGCGCGCGTATGTTCGCTGTGTGCCCCTCCAGAACCTGCACCGTGCTCAGGTCGGCGCTGTAGATCAGCAGACGGCTGCCGCTGCTGACGGCCAGGTGCTCACCGGACGGGTTATAGGCCAGTGCGCGCGGCTCGGCCACGTGCAGCACATCCAGCGCGTGCTGGGGATAGGCTGTGGCATGGGCTGCGCGATCGTCGGCAGAGAGCGTCACCACGTTGGCCGTACCGGAGTCGTCACCGCACGCGGCCAGCAGCGACAGTACCCCCAGAATCAGGAAGGTGTTGAGGATCGCATTCAGAGTCCGTTTGATGGTCATGATTGCCCTCTGTGTGGGTTGAGGCCGGATCAACTGCGAAGCGGTCGCCGGGCACGGCAGACTCTCTGCACCCGCACATGGGCGCGCCGATTCCCGGTGCCATGTTTCGATCCTAACGGATATTGGCGCGCAGGCAAAGCATCTCAACGGCGGAGTCGATCACTGGTTTTTGGGCTTGCGGCGCTGATCGCGGCGCGGATCGCGCAGGTCCATTGGGTCGGGCGCGTCTTCCGGGTCGCGGATGGTGCGGCTGGCGCGCGTGCCGATGTCACGGAAGTCGTCGGTCGTGGTGCGCACCGTCTCATCACCAGGCGGAGTGCCGGTATGGAACACAGTCTCATCGCCCGCCGGCGGCTGACCATACTGAGTCTGCTCGGCGTGATGCATCCGCGTTTCGCCCATGTCCGCGCTTTGCGGCCCGCCAGATGCTGCGCGGGGCGGCGTGCCGGGCGGCGTATCCGGAATACTCGCTGCGCTTTCGGGCGGTTGGAAACCGCGCTTGAGCAGGTTGTAGTAGTGCACGGCCTGCTCAAAGGTCAGGCCGAACTGCTGCATCATCTCGCGGAGGTCGCGGATCAGTTCGGATTCATGAGGCGTGCTCGCACCGCGATCCCACATGCGCCGCACATCGTCGGGCACGGTGGCGAGCGCGTGAGGATAGGCGCTGACCGCTTCCGGCAGCAGGCCCAGTGCTTTCATGTCGCCAAGATCGCGGGCGATGGCGGCTTCCAGGCCGCGCAGCGTATCTTGCAAAGATCGCTGGCGCGCCGGATCGATGCGGCGCATGTGGGCGCGCACTGTGCGCTGAATCTGCCGCCGGATCTCGACTTCAAACTGGACTCGCTGGGTCATTTGGCTCAGCGTATCGTAGGCATCAGGATCGGCTTCGGTGGGGTTGAAGCGCACGGTTGCCAGGACCTCGATATTCAACGGGGCCTGCGGCGTCTCGAAGACGTTGTGCACGATCTCGATCACCTGGAGGACGACAAAATTGACGTAGGGGACGATGCGCGCGTTGGTTTTGACCTGCATGGCCATCAGGCCGGGCGCGAGAAAGCCGCGAGTCCGTGTGCCCTTGAGATTCTCAACGCGCCAGTAATGATTGGCCGGGACTTCTACCGCCCAGGTGAGCAGCCAGGGCGCGAACAGGTGGATGACCAGGATCAGCGCCCCCAGCAGCATCGCCGCCACGCCGAGGATCGTCAGGCAGGCCAGACCCGGACGACTTTGAGCCACCCCAACCAGAATGAGTCCACCTGAGAAGACAAACCCGCCGACGATGCCCCCCTTGATGATCTGCCAGGCCCACCAATCGCGGCTGTTGAAACGTGCACGCTGGCGGAGGGTAGCCGGCCTGTTGTTGGCCGGACGAGGCGGTCCGGGCAGGTTGGAAGGCATGATGGGCGGCGTATAGCCAGAGCCGGGCACTGCCCACGAGTTTCCAGGCGTAGGGGGGCCACCCTGGTAGAGAACAGCGCCGGCGGCTGGTGCCAGAATCGCGCGCCGGGTCCATGCTGTGCCCTGCCGCGTGATGCTATCGAGAACGCCCACGCCTCTCCCCCTCAATCATCCAGTAACGCCACCACAACACTTCGATTCTAGACGCAAATGCTCCCCGGCGAAAGTGCAGCGTAAAAGTGCAGAGCACCTGAATTGTGATAAAATCATCATGCTTTTAGAACATTCTAAAACCACTGAACGTGCGACGCAGAGTTGCATCTGTGCCGCACGCTGCAATGGGTTTGCATACCCCACAAGGAGACTGCACCAATGCGTAATAAAACTCTATCGTTCGCTCTGGTCCTGGCCCTGCTGGTAGCCCTGATCCCCTCTGTGGCCCCGACACAAGCGCAGGACGACGTGACTATCCGCTTTGCCGTGATGCCGGTGCTGGACGTGCTGCCCTTCTTCGTGGCTGAGCAGGCGGGCTATTTTGCCGAGGCGGGGATCAAGGTCGAGGGTGTGCCGGTCAGTGGACCGATTGAGCGTGACCAGGTTTTCATGGCCGGGGCGGCCAATGCCATGCTCACCGACCTGATGGGCGTGGCGATCTTTAACCAGGACGAGCCACAGATGCAGGTCGTCGCACAGGCCCGCCGCGCCTATCCCGATGCCCCCATGTTCCGCATCCTCGCCGCGCCGGGCAGCGACATCGCCACTCCCGAGGACCTGAAAGGCGTCGAGATCGCCATCAGCCAGAACACTATCATCCAATACCTGACTCAGCGCATTCTGGAGCGCGCGGGGCTGAGCGTGGATGATCTCGTTTACCGTCCGGAACCCAATATCCCGGTGCGCTTCCAACTGCTCATGGAAGGTGCGATCCCGGCGGCCAATCTGCCCGATCCGCTGGCACAGGCGGCGATCCAGGCGGGTGCTGTCCTGGTGGCCGACGATACCGTGCTGGCCGAGGAGGAATTCAGCCAGAGCGTGTTGAGTGTCAGCACTGCCCTGGTCGAGGAAAACCCCGAAGCGGTGCAGGCGTTTGTGGCGGCCTGGATGCGCGCTGCCGAAGACCTCAACACCAACCCGGAAGCCTACCGCGACCTGTGGATGGAAAAGACCAACGTACCCGACAGTGTGAAGGATTCCTATACCTTCCCGCCTTTCCCCGTGTATGCCATCACCACCGAGTCTGCCTGGGATGACACGGTGGGCTGGCTGGTCGAGCTGGATATCGTCGACAAGGCGGCGGACTATGCTGCCAGCGTGAACCCAACGTTCGTGGATGCGCTCAAACCCGCTGAGGCTGCCGGTGATCCGGTAAATGGCGAGGCGTTGTTCGTGGCGAGCTGTGCAGGCTGCCATTCGGTTGAGCCGGGCGTGGTGATGGTGGGACCATCGCTGGCCGGGCTGGCCGAGATCGAGGTCGAAGGCATGACTGCCGCCGAATACATCCACCAGTCGATTGTCGAGCCGGGCGCGTTTGTAGTCGAGGGCTTGTCCAACATCATGCCCGCTTATGATACGCTGCCCGAAAGTGACGTGAACGACCTGGTCGCCTACCTGCTCAGCCTGGACTAGGCGCGCACACGGTGCGTCTTTGACGGGTGGGGTCCGGTGCGCGGGACCCCACCCGCCGTGATAAACTTCCACTCATGATCATCGTTGACCGGTTGACCTTTCGTTATAGTGGGCGTGGCGTGCCCATCTTTGACGGTTTTTCCTGGCACGTGGGCGCGGGCGAAGCCTGGTCGATCATCGGGCCGTCGGGCTGCGGGAAGACGACCTTGCTCACCCTGTTGGCCGGGCTGCGCCGTCCCACGAGCGGCACCATCACCGTAGGTGGCACGGTGATCCAGCGCCCGCGCCCCGAAACCGGCCTGATCCTGCAGGATTATGGCCTGCTGCCCTGGGCGACCGTATGGGATAACGTGGCGCTGGGCCTGCGCGTGCGCCGGTTCTACGGTCCCGATGGCAAACACGCCCCGCGCAGTGATCCACCGCCCGACCGCCGCGAAGCCCGCGAGCGCGTGGAGGGCTGGCTGCGACGGCTGAACATCTTTGAGCAGCGCAATAAATATCCGGGCGCGATCAGCGGCGGGCAGCGCCAGCGCACCGCCATCGCGCGCACGCTGGCCCTTTCTCCCGACCTGCTGCTGATGGATGAGCCGTTTAGCAGCCTGGATGCGCCCACCCGCGAGGATTTGCAGCAGTTGATCCTGCAACTGCAGCGCGAGATGTCGCTCACCAGTGTGATCGTGACACACGCCATCGAAGAAGCGGTCATCCTGGGGCGGCACATCCTGGTGCTGACCGCGCCGCCCAATACCGGGCCGCGCATCGTGCCCAATCCCGGCGCGGGATCGCCGGGGTATCGAAGCACAACGGAATTTCTTGACAAATGCAGCGAGCTTCGCGCCCTGTTGGGGTTGGCTCAATGAACGATTCCTCTGTACCTGCCGCACGTTATGCGCACCCTGTGCTCAGCCGCGCCGGAAACCTTGCCCTGGCGCTGGGCATCTTTTTTGTGTGCTGGACGGCGCTGGCCGCGTACCTGGATCGGCCCATCATGCCCTATGCCTGGGAGGTGATCCCGGTCTTTGTCTCCGAGATGCGCGGCGACCTGTGGCGGCATACCCTGGTCAGCGCCGAACGTGTACTCAAGGCGATCACGGTGGCGGTGTTGATCGCTACGCCGGTAGGGCTGGGCCTGGGCCAGATCAAGGTGCTCAACCGCATCTTCTCGCCGCTGATCGGGCTGGTGCATCCCATCCCCAAGATCGTCTTTTTGCCGGTGATCCTGGTGGTGCTGGGCATCGGCGAAACCTCCAAAGTGTTCCTGATCACACTGGTGCTGTTCTTCCAGATATTAGTCGTGGTGCGCGACGAAGCGGCGGGCTTGCGCCCGGAACTGATCCAGTCGGTGCGCTCGTTGGGGGCGGGGCGGCGCGCACTGTTCCGCTATGTGTATCTGCCTGCGTCGCTGCCCGCCGTGCTGACGGCGCTGCGCGTCTCGGTGGGTACGGCGATTGCGGTGCTGTTCATCGCAGAGCAGTATTCCACGCGCGAGGGGCTGGGATACTACATCGTGACGCTAACCTGGCAGCGCCTGCGCTTTGAGCGTATGTACGCGGGCATCCTGGCGATGTCGCTGCTGGGGCTGCTGTTCTACGTGGTGATCGACCTGCTGGAGCGCGTGTTTGGGCGCTGGCGCACGGCGGGCGATTGGTAAGGCAAAAAACTGCACCGGACGGGTGCCCGGTGCAGTAAGCAGTTCTGGTGATGTGAACGCGGAGGGGTTTACTCGCCGTAGCCGGTGGTGATCGTGCCGTCCACCAGCCCAGCCGCGATTTCCTCCAGTTCCGCCTTCACCTCGTCCGGCACAGCATCGGCCAGGTCGTGGAAGTCGGCCAGCGCCGCCTTGCCGTAGAAGTTCCCCGGTTCCAGTTCTTCATCGACAAACGCCTTGATGATGTCGGCGACGCCCACATCGAGCAGCTTCATGGCGCTGGAGACCAGGCACGGGTGCGCTTCGGGCACCGTCAGCCACTGGTCGGAGTCGACGCCGATGCAGAAGGGCGGCGGTCCACCCGCGCCCACCGCGTTCGCCACCTCGATCAGGCCGCCGTTACCGGTCTTGCCGCCCGCCGCGAACACCACATCGGCGTTCTGGTCGAGCGCCTGCCGGGCGGTCGCCGCGCCCCATTCGGGGTCGGTGAAGGCCTGGTCAATCGCGC
>DAOUFU010000103.1:0-19739 GCA_034429275.1 Anaerolineae bacterium
CGCGGTCGCGGTGGGTGTATCGGTGGCGGTCGGTTCTTGCGTATCCGTCGCCGTGACGGTGGCCGTCTCGGTGGCGGTTGGCGCGCTGGCGACCTGGGTCGGCTCGTTCTTGCCGCCAAGCTGGGTGAGCGCGAAGACGAGTCCCGCCCCCGCCAGCACGATCACCGCGGCCAGGGCTGCCCATCGCCCGGTGCGCGAGCGTGACGGCGGCGCGCTTTCAGGAGTCGCGCTGCGAGTGGGGGCGGCAGGGCCGCCGCCTGCTGCCCTGGCAGGCGGAACCGGAGTCGGGCGCGGCGGCTGCCCCGGCGATTCGATGATGGTTGGTTCGGCTTCGGCAGCGGCGCGGGGTGGTGTGCTGCGCGGCGGCGTGCCGGGTGGCGGCGTGCCGGGCGGCGGTGTGCTGATCATGCTGCCCAACGCGGTTGCCGCCAGGTCATCGGCGGGCGGCGGTGGGGCGGCAGCAGCGGGCTGGCGCACGGCAGCATCGAACTCATCGGCCATCGCCTCGGCAGATTGGTAGCGGTCGGCGGGGTCTTTGGAAAGCGCGCGCAGGATGACGGCCTCGACGCTGGGCTTAATGCCGGGATTGAGCTGGCGAGGCGGCGGCGGCGCGTCGTTGACGTGCTGGAACATCAGGGTGTAGGGGGTGTCGCCCGCGAACGGCAGGCGACCGACCACCATTTCATAGGCCATCACGCCCAGCGCATAAATATCGGTGCGGGCATCGACGGTGCCGCCCTGCCACTGTTCGGGCGCCATGTAGGCGGGCGTGCCCAGGATGTGGCCGGTGGCGGTGAGCTTGGTCGTCCCGGCCAGCATCTTGGCGATGCCAAAATCGGTGAGGTAGGCGTTGCTGCGCTCATCGAGCAGCACGTTGTTGGGCTTGAGATCGCGGTGCACGATGCCCTGCTCGTGGGCGAAGGTGAGCGCGCTGGCGATCTGACCGAGCATCCGGCTGGCGAGCTTGAGATCGAGCGGGCCGCGTTTGAGGCGGTCATCCAGGCTGCCGCCGCGCACCAACTGCATCACGATGTAGATGTTCTGGCCCTCGCGCCCAAAATCGATCACGGGCAGGATATGCGGGTGCTGAAGGTTGGCGATCATCTGCGCTTCGTTTTCGAAGCGGTCCACGAACTGGGGGTCGTCGGCAAGCTCGCGCGCCATCACTTTGATGGCGACATCCCGGTCCATGCTGGGCTGGCGGGCGAGGTACACGGTCGCCATGCCGCCCTTGCCGAGCGGGGCGGTCAGCAGATAGGGACCGAGCTGTTTGTTGGTGAGATCGTCACTGGTCATGCGCGTCTGTGTCCTGGTCAGAGATCACGCCGGGAGGAAAGCAAGCGATCATTGCACGATTGGAGCATACTGGAAAACGGGCGGAGCGGCAAGTGATCGACAGAAAAGGGGTGCATTTCATCGTGGTGGCGAAATTGCGAGGGCTTCGCGCGCGTAATGCACTTTTGACAAGGTGAGCGGATAGGGGGTGAGGCCAGACAGCGCCGCGCAGCTTCATGCCCCGAACATGAGATACAACCCGGAGGGACGCGCCGGAACCAGCGCACTCGATTCAACAGGTTAGAATTTTTCCTCCGTGTTTTGAGTAAGACAGGGTCACCTGAAAGCGCTCTCGCAGATTTCTTTTTTAACCCGATTCAAACCTGGTTTTTAGCCTTCCTCTATGGTATTTTTACGTTTTTTATGGTCTAATGTTGTCAATCATCATCTACCCATTTGGATTGGTCTTTCGTTGGCGGGGAGAGTGGAGTATGTCTATTACCTCACAAGACTCCATCATCGCGTTGTTTAACGAATTCGTCCAGCTTCGACAGACGGGCTATGACCGTGACGATGCCTGGCGACGGATCGAGCCGAATGCTCGCAACCTGCAGCAGCGCGATGTTGAACGGTTGTTTGCCCTGCTGCGCAACTGGGAAGCCAACGAGGGCCTGAAATACAAACAGGTTCGGCCGGCCTCCGGGGCAGGTTCCTCATCGGCGCAGAATTCTATCACGCAGCCGACTCCGCCCGGTCTGCGTTCTCAGCAGGCATCATCGGACCCGACAGTGGAGCCGATCCAGCCCTCGCAGGCCGAGTCTCGCCTCAAGAGCCTGATCCGCCCATTGGCGCAGAAGACCGGGTTGCTCTCCAAGCCCAAAGCAGAATGCCCAAGCTGTGGCCAACCCAACCGCAATGGCGAGGTGGTCTGCCCGAATTGTGGGCAGGTGTTGGTCGGCAGCCACAAGGCGCGCAAAGTGGGTGGCACGCGTCCGATGGATGCACCCCAAACGGGCACCTCCTTTTTTGGCCCGGATTCGACACTGGTGCTGCGGCTGCCGAACTGTGACCAGCCGGTGACATTGAAGGTTGGTAGTGAAGAGGTTGTCATCGGGCGCGTGGTCGAGGGCAGCGTCATGATCCCGGATGTGGACCTGACGCCGTTCGAGGCGGAGCAGTACGGCGTTTCGCGGCTGCACGCGAGTCTGCGGCGGCACGGCGATACGCTGGTGATCACCGACCTCAACAGCATGAACCATACCCATGTAAACGGGCAACTACTGCATTCGCACGAGGTCCGCGTGCTGAACGATGGCGACGAGATTCGGTTGGGGTGGATGCCGGTTCGCGTCTATTTTCAGCACCCTGTATAGCATCCTCTGATATAATGAGGATGATACTCATGAGCCGTACCATGCCAGCGGCAGCGGTGAGGCTCGTTTGTTGTATTTACTGGTTTTTTATTTATTTTAAATGCAATCTTAATCGCACAGGCGCTTAAATATAAATAGGGATGCCAGTCTTTACGCGCGAAAAGAGGCGGAGGATCGCCCCTGCGCGCTGCTTACGCCCGCTCAGGTGGGGAGAACGGAGCCGGTTATGGCCCCCCAAAACGTCCTGGTCGAACTGTTCGCCGATTTCATTCGCCTGCGCCAGGTGGGGTATGCGCCTGAGAAAGCGTGGCAGGCGCTGCGACCGCGTATCTCTGCCCTGAGCGAGCAGGATGTTACCCGGCTGCGCACACTACTGCGCGGCTGGGAAGCCCGCGAAGGCCGCCATTACCAGGTGCAGGGTGCACTTCAGGCAACCCCTGAACATCCTGACGAGCGGGTGGAGCGCGTGCGCACCTCGTTAAGCGAGGCTTCGGAATCGGCGGAGAGTGGTGAACCCGCTATCGACCAGGGTGTGCAGGGTCCGCTCACTATCCCGGTCGAGCCGGACAAATCCTTTGAACAGACGCCCGAAGACAACTACAAACGAAAGCGTCACCTGATCCGGCGCATTTCGGGCGGTCAGCCGCCTTCAACACCGCCTGAAGTGAGCGTGTGCCCGGTGTGTCAGCAGCCCAATCGCCACGGCGAGGTGTATTGCATTCACTGCGGCAACCTGCTGGTGGAGGTGGGTCAAGATGGACCCAGGCCGGGGCAGACCATGCCCCTGTCTTCGGGTGCCATCCAGGGGACGTATTTCGAGGATGGCATGGTGATCCAGATCCGGGTGCGCGGCGGGGCGGAGCCGATCGAGATTGTGCCGAATGAAGAGACCGACACGGTATTGGGGCGCACATCGTCCGACAGCATTGTCACGCCGGACGTGGACCTGACACCGTACAGCGCGCAGTCCTACGGGGTATCGCGGCTGCACGCTGCGCTCCGGCGGCGGGGAAATACCGTGGTGCTCAGCGATATGGGCAGCCTGAACTATACTTTCCTCAACGGCCAGCGGCTCCATACGCACGAGCAGCGTATCCTCACTGATGGGGACGAAATCCGCCTGGGGCACCTGATGATGCAGGTGTTTTTCCGCAGACGGGATTAGGCCGCCTTGACATTTGCGGATGAAACGGGGAGTGTGGTGAGCACACAGGTCAACACTGCCTGGCTCTCCCCGGTGAGCATTTGGGACGCAGAGGGCCGCGTCTCGACCGAATACAACCGCTTACCGGTGCGGGGCCGGAATCCCGGCTTTTGCACCGGTTTCCCTCCCTCATGGTGATTGGTGACGGGACCTGTTCTGGCGCACGGGTCCCGTCGCCGCGTTATACGGCAGGTGCGATCTGACTGCGGGCGAACCGGGTGATCACGTGCTGAACAAAGCCAAACAGCCTATGCGATGATAGGCTGGGCGAAACTCCACATGTGGAGCCGGGGAAACAGGGGAAACGGCCCGCCCGGATCAGGCGCGGCGTTCCTTCAGGCGGGCGGCGCGGCCCTGAAGCCCACGCAGGTAATAGAGCTTGGCGCGGCGCACTTTGGCGTGGCGCACGACTTCGATCTGCTCGATGCGGGGGCTGTTGAACAGGAAAACGCGCTCAACGCCGATGCCGTGGCTGGCGATGCGCCGCACGGTGAAGGTTTTCTCGTTGCCGCCGCCGGTGATGCGGATCACGATGCCCTGGAATATCTGGATACGCTCGCGGTTGCCTTCCACAATGCGCACATGCACGCGTACCGAATCGCCGGGGCGAATCTCTGGGTGGGCGGCGGTGGGCCTGGTCTCAAGCGCTTTCATCAAGTCGGTCATGATGCGTCCCTCACACAATCCATAGAGTGCGGACGCTATCCGTCCGCCGGGGTTGACGTCTGCTCGACCGGCGAAAGCCGCCGGTCAGGAAGAGCGGCCCGTGGGGGCCGCCTGGCGAGGGCATTGTAGCACAGCGGCAAGGGTTTTTCAATGGCGGATCGTCGGTGGGGCAGGGCAAACGCATCAAACGGATTGTTCCGGTTGACACACATCGCCGGACGGCTGATGTGTTTTGGCAATGGGATCGGATATGAGAGGCCGGACTCTCGCGGGTCACGTAATTTGATGCAAGCGCCCTGGTCGGCGGGCGTGCATCGGGCATCGGTGACGGATGCCCACGTTGTCGGCGTACGGTCCCAATCGTGGCAGCTCATCACGGCTTGCCGGATTTCTGCTGTTGGATGTGGTGGTGGATGCGGTCGTTTGCCGTGCGGAAACGCGCCAGATCGCTGGCCCAGGTGGACCCATCGCCAAGAGTCAGCTCATCCAGGAAGGCGATCACGTCTTCGAGATGGCCTTCGATCAGGTTAACGCCCACCGGTCGGGTGGGGAGATCTGGCAAAGCCCGGTACGAGTAGTGGAATTCGTGTATCAGCCGGTCGATGGCCATCATTTGTGCCTGAGGCGTGCGTGCCTGGACAAAGTTCTGCGCAAAAGCGGCAAAGACTTCGGTGGCCCCGCCCGGATTGAGCTGTTTGCGCTTGAAGCTGTGGTAGTAGTCGCCCCAGGTGATCTGCCAGCCGCACACCGGGCAGATCAGGACCGTATCGCGCGAGTCCGCCTGGGTGCGCGGGCGGGCGATCAGCGTAGTCTGCCCCTGACGGTCGCAGCGCGCACAGTGGACGTATCCCTTCTGCGCGGAGTCCACTTTGAGGATATCGCGGCATCGTTCCAGCAGGGTGTAGCCCACGTCGTAGAGCAGGTCCTCATCGAGCAGGCCCTGGGCATCGGATTGGTACAGGCGGCGCAGCTTCCACTTGGGCACGCGCGCAGCCCATGTGATCTCGTGTGATTCGCTCATCGGGTCTCGCTTGTGGCCAGGTTACGTGACGGTGTGCCATGGGCGCGCCCACACTGTAACCCGGCTGCGGGCAATTGCCAAACTCGTGCACGTGGAATCTCGGCCAGGGAAACCGAAGCGATGGGGGCGGGTTGAAGCCCGCCCCCGCCTCGCTTACCGGAGAGTTCTGTTCCCTCCCGTTCAGGTTTCGCCCCTGGCGGAACCTGTGCGGGGAAAAGCCGGTTACGGGCGAGTCTTGCCCGTCATGTCTGCGCCGAGGTCGGCCAGCGTGTCGTAGAGCACCTGGGCGACATAGCGCCCGTTGTGCGCATAGGCGCCGGGGTCCTTGGCCACATACTGGTAGTTGTAGGCAGCGCGCAGCAGGCGCGGAGTCCAGCTCGCGTAGCCGCCCTCACCCTCGTCAACCGCGCCGTTGGCATTGGCATCGGCGAAGAAGTACGGATAGGCGTGAGCGTCGTAGACGATCGGCGCGCCGACTGTATCAGCCGCGTAGGCCTGAATCGCTGCATACAGCTCTTCTTCGAGCGTGGCAATCTCACCGGCGACACCCTCGGCAGCGGCGTCACCGTCCCAGTCGCCCGCCATCATGCGGATCGCGGACGGCTCGACCGGCCCGTGACAGTTGGAGCACAGCGTCTCGTTCACGCTCATCAGGTGCGGATCGTGGCAGGCCACGCAGGTATCGGCCATGTTGGGCACATGCACGAAGCGCCCCGCGTATTCCTTCTCCGCGTACTGGTAGATGCCCTGGGCTTCGCTGCCGAACAGAGTTGCACCGGCGGCGAAGTAGTGGATGTTGATGAAGCGCAGGTTTTCGCTGACCTCATCGTCGCCCACGCCCGCGCTGGCGATGGCCCGGTCGACGGCGACTGTCGAAGACCGGCCCTGGTGGCAGTTCAGGCACAGGTTGGCCGCGATGCCTTCACCAAAGCTGAGTTCTGCGCCGGAGGGGAAGACCACCGTATCCGACGGATAGAGCGCGAACTCGGCAGCGGGGTTGTGGCAGGTGGTGCATTCGAGCGCAGTGGATGGCTCGGTGGCGATGTTCACCCCGTTGTGCAGGAAGAAGGGCAGGCCCTCGGAGGTATGGCACTTCGCGCAGGTGCCGGGCACTTCCGCCGGGTCTTCGGCATCCCAGTGGCGGAAGGCTTCTGCCGTGCCGTCGAAGTGACCGGCGGAGTTACGCTGAGCGTTGGTGATGTCCACCGGCGTCGCCAACGCCTCGTTCAGTGACGCGATCGAATCGTACATCAACTGCACGTGGTAGCGTGCATTGTGAGCGAACGCGCCGGGGTCTTTCTCGTACATCTGGAAGTTATAGGCGGCCTGGAGCAGGCGCGGAGTGAAGGCAACATAGCGGTTGGGGAACGCTGCCTCGCCCTCGGTGAGCTGGCCATCCGCATCCGTATCGATGAAGAAGTATGGATAGGCGTGCACATCGTAGACGATGGGCGTGCCGACCACCTCGCTGGCATAAGCCTGGATGGCGCTGTAGAGCAGTTCCTGCAGACCTTCCAGCTCGGCGTAGGTGCTCTCGGTGGTGTCGCCGTCGCCATCATAGTCCTTGAGCGAGCCGGGCATCCGGACCGCCTTGAGGTCTTCGGCGCTGGTAACACCGGTGTGGCAGGTGGCGCAGGTCTCGACCTCGATTTCGAGCGTATGCGGGTTGTGGCAGTCGGTGCACGAGTCCAGGCCCGCCGCGTGCTCGAACTTGGTCTGGTAGGCTTTGCCTTCGTACTGGAAGCCGCCGCCGACTTCGGAACCATAGAGGCTGGCCGCCGCGGCGAAGTAGTGGATGTTGATGAAGCCAAGCTGATCGCTGGATTCATCCAACCCCAGGCCCAGGCTCTCAACCGCCTGCGTGACAGACGCACCGGCAGCGCGGCCCTGGTGGCATTCCATGCAGCGCGCCGAAGGACCGGCTCCGGTGATCTCGACGCCGGAGGGGAAGACCACCGTATCCTTGACCGCCGCCACCGGGTTGTGGCAGGCCGTGCACGACACGACGGTGTTCACCGGGGCGGGTTGATCGACCTCGCCTGCCGTCGAGCCATCCGCGCCCAGGAAGTCAAGATACCCGACCTCACTGTGGCACTTGGCGCATTCCACCGGCACTTCCTGCGGGTCTTCGCTGTCCCAGTGGCGGAAGGCCTCGGCCTCGGCATTGGCATGGGCAGAGGCGGCCCAGGCATCGACGATCCACTGCGGGCAAGGGCCTTCACATTCCTCGCCGCCCTGGGCCTGAGCGACTTCCGGCGCGCTCGTGCTGCCGAAGAACAGCACCGCAGCGATGACCAGCACGGCAGCGCCGATCACAAAAAGAATTTTATGTGACATAGTACCCCCTTTGAACAACAGGATAGGGTAAGAACTGCACGAGGCCGGCGGCCTGGTGGAGGGCCGCCCGCCAGACAAAAAATGAGAGACTGCCACCCAGGGGATAGCACTCTCTCGTGTCCAACAAAGGGAAATAGACGGGGGCGAGCACAGTTGCGCCCGCAGCCGAATCACCGGCGAGCACGTCGCCAGGCGGACCGCGCCGCTGCGTGCCAAAGATGATCTCATAGGGCAGGCCGAGATGCGGCGTTTCGATCACCGTCCAGGCTTCCGCCGCGACGCGCACCGGGATCACGCCCGTCTCCGGCATCCCGGAGACAGGCAGCAAGTGTGGAACCTGCTGAAGGGCGGCCAGGGCCTGCCCGCCGAGCGGGCAGACGGTCACAGCAGTCCACTGTTCCGGCGCGGCGCGATGTTCCAGATCGCGCACGGCGGCTTCGAGATCCGCCAGCAGGACTGCCAGCGTCGCCGGATCACCCGGCACGGCTGCCGAATCGATGCGCATGGAGTGCGCGCCTGCCGGGTACGCCGCGTTCGACGAATGCGGCACACTCGCCAGCATGACGAAGGAGTCGATCACGGCACCGGCACGGGCCTGCTGGCCCGGCGGCAGGCTGAGCAGCCGCCAGCCCAGGTCGAGCAGGCGCGGGTCACTGGCGATGACGGGTGCGCGGGTGCGCGATGCGGAACCGGCGGGAGAAATGACGGGTAGGAACGCAGTCCGGGCAGATGTTTCGGGCTGCCGGGTGGCTACCGCGAGCCAATCGGCTGACGGGCGCGCGGCCTGCGCGACGGGCACAGGCTCCGACCCTGCGGAGAGATCGCTGTGGCAGGTGAGGCAGGCGCTGTTGAGGTGAGCGACGGCAAGGGCCAGGCGCGCAGAATCTGGGGCCGGGCGATGGCGGGGTGCACGGTCGGCGCGCACCAGCGTAAGCACGGCCAGCAGGACGAGAATCGTCCCGATCAGGAATGCGCAGCAGTGGGGCCGTCGGAGCATCAAGGGTCTGCGTCTCAAGAAAACCGTGAGCGTATTCGAGCTACCTTAATCATTCTACCGGACAACCTCAAGATATGTCAATTTGTGTTGATGGTTTGTTTTTGGCGGCAGCACCACAAAAAAGGGTGGTGCACGGTTGTCAGCGCTCATCCCCCGATTCTGTCTGTCTCTGGGAGACGAGGCGACCGACCGGTTTTCCTTCGCCGTAGGGGAGAGGGAACCGGCGTAAGCCGGCAGGGTGAGGACTCAATGGCACGCTACCACGCTGTTCGATGAGCCTGCCCCCTGGCGTTCTTCCAGATATTTACAGCTTAGCACAGATTCAGGGTGCGGCGGTAGCGGCCCGTTGGTTCAGCCGGATGCATGAGCATCCGCGGATGCTTATGCACGTTGAGAAAATAACCGGCTGTGGTGCCCCGCGAGAGTCCGGCCTCACCCCCGCGCGGCCAAAACCGGGCCGCTTCGCCCCCTCTCCGAAAATTTTCGGAGAGGGGGCAGCCCACGCGCCTCTCATGAGGCGCGCAGGTCGGGGGTGAGGCCAGTCGTTCGCCCTCTCACATCCGATCAATTTGCCAAAGTACTTGAGCATCCGCGGAGGCAGGGCGTGAACTCAACTGAAATACACCCGCAGCGGGATTGGCGGGATGGGGTCAGGGATAGGCGGGCAGGTAGTAGAGCAGCAGCCCCTTGCCGGGCGGCAGGCGCTGATCGGTGGTGTGGAAAGGGCGCGCGCCAAAAAAAGCGACCAGAAGCTGCTGGGTGCGGAAGTCGTCGGGCAGGACGAAGAAGGCATGATCGACCGAACGGGGCAGGTCTACCAACACCTGGCCTGTCAATGTGCCGCCCGGCCAGGTGCGCACGATCAGCCCATCGGCCATGAAGGTGGCGAAGCGCTGCGCGTCGGCTTCGGGCAGCAAGCCGTCCCCCACCAGGTGAACATAGGTGCCCGGCGGAAAGTGCCGGGCGCGCAGCAGCGCGTCCTCAGTATCGGCGCGGGCGAAGGCGCGCGCTTCCTGCTCGAACAGCGGCAGGTGATCGGTGAAGTAGAAGATCGCCTGCCCGGCGCAGATGCCCGCCGCGACCGCGATCAGGGCGATGCCGCGCAGACGCGACACGCTCAGGTGCGCGCCCACACGCACCCCCTGGCGCGGCGGCCAGATCAGGTCCGGCGTGTAACGCAGGCCGAGCGCAATCAGCAGCGCGACCGCCGGGAAGGTGGTCACAAAGCGGGCGGAGACGGCGCTTTCGACCAGGGTGGCATTGCCGAGCGCGTTGGCGATGATCCAGCCGGCGGGCAGCACGCCCGGCGACCACCAGCGCCAGGCGGCGATCAGTGCGCCGAGCAGGAACAGCGGCACCAGCGACTCAAGCACGAGCGGGTGTTTGCCCCCATAGTAGAGGTAGTAGTGCACCAGCGTATTTTCGGGCATGTGGATGTAGGCCATCAGCGCGTGGTGGAAGTGGCGCGCGCGGGCCAGCCAGTCGTCGCCTTCACGCTGGCGCTGCCAGTAGACCGAATCCAGGCGCGTTTTGTCGAGCCGGTCCATCAGCGGGAAATCCAGGCCGACCAGGGTGTAATAGACCGGCGCGGCGACCAGCACAAACGCCAGCGCCAGCAGGATCACCCCGCGCGCCGACGGACGCGGACGCCACAGCAGCATTCCCGCGCCGAGCCAGGCTGCTGCCAACAGCGGGAACAGCAGCCGCCCCCCCTCGTAAAAATATTGGGTCATGCCGAGCGCCACCCCGCCGAGCACATAATCGCGGCGGCGGCTGGTGTGCAGGGCGCGGGCGATCAGGCCGAGCGCCAGCGTGCCGAACAGCGGATCGGCGATGTTGTTAAGCGCCAGGCGGCTGTAATGGATGTGCGGCGGGTAGCCGATCAACACCAGGGCGGCGATGGTGGCAGTCCGGCGATCGTAGAGGTAGCGCGCCAGCAGGTAGAGCGCGGGCACGGTCAGCCCGCCCAGCAGCACGCTGAACGCGCGCAGCCCGGCAAAACTCCGCCCGATCAGCGTCACCGCCCAGTCCTGGCCGTAGGAAAACAGGAAGGGGAAGGCGGCATTGGTCGGCATGGGCGCGAGGATTTTCACGTCGTCGAATGCCCAGAAGTAAGTGATGCCCATCAGAAAGTGGGATTCGTCGATCATCATGCGCACGGTGTGATCCAACCGCCAGCCGCGCACGAGCAGGGCGGCCAGCGTCAGCAGAATGACCAGGACGGCTTCGCGGCGGGCATCGGCGCTGAGGCGGGGGCGCGCGTGGGGCAGGGCGCGCAGGCGGAAACCGGTCAGGCCCAGCGCGACCAGGGCGATTCCCCCACACAGCAGGGCGAACTGGAGATGGTGTGACATGGGGACCAGGGCGCGCACGCCGATCCACTGGCCGTTGGTCTCCGCGACGACCGCCAGCAGCGCGGTTCCCGGCAGCAGCAGCCACCATCCGCGCGCAAACAGCCGGGTGAGGCGAGGCGGTCCCGGCTGGGGGAAATCCTGGCGGTGGTGAGCCAGCAGCAGCGCGAATCCGAGGGCCAGCGCGCCCGCCAGCGCTGCCAGCGGCGCAGTGACCGGGTAATAGGTTTCCGGGCCGTTGGTGGGTCGGTAATGGACGATGGCCTGGGCGTTGGGGCGGAACAGGTAGGCGGCCAGCGACAGGCTGACTACCGCAGCCAGCGTCAGCAGCGAGGTGAGCGCGCGCTCGCGGCGCTGGATGGCCCGTCCGAGCCGGAGGATGTGCGCGAACAGCTTCATGAAGACTCCATCGCGCGCCAGGGATGAGAGCAGGACGCCGCCCGCCCCGATGATCGACCGATCAGGAATTCGCCCATGAATGGTACAACCGTCGGCCCGCTATGAGCAAGCGGCGAGAGGATCGAGTGAGGACGCGGCACCCGGCTCGACTATGCCCTGGTCGATCAGCCAGTCCGCCAACAGTACGCCGAAGACACAGGTCCCGGTCCGGTTGAAGTGCCGGTCACGGGTGAAAAACAGGTCCTGGCCCGTGCGGTTGTGAAAGTCGATGAAGGCTTGAGTCGGGTCCAGTGCCGGGATACTCAGCTCGCCGAGCAGGGCCATCATCCGGTGCTGCGGGTACCACAGGTCCCATGCGCGGCCCGAATCGGCGAACAGGCTGGCATAGGGCCAGTGCTCTTGCTGTACGATCATGTGCGGCGGCACGATCACCGCCACCAGCCGGGCACCATCCGCCTCAACTGCGGCGCGGAAAGATCGCAGCAGTTCGCCAGTGATCTGCCAGGACTGCTGCCATTTTTCGTCCGGCTCGCTGAAGATCACCTCCAGCGGCTGGGGGATGGCGGTGGGATGCGCGAGATCGGCGGGCTGAATAATCTTCGGGGATGATGCCGGAGAGTCATCGCCGTTCACCGCCGACCACACCGCGCGGGCGGCATCGCGCAGGGCGCGGTAGGTGAGCGAGTGCGCATTCAGCCACCCGATCGCCCGGCGCGGGTAGGGCGCATCCTCGTAAGAGCGCGTGGTATCGGTGCACTGCCAGGGATGCTCGACCAGCCGCCCCTGGTCATCGAGGGTGAAGTAGGGGCGCGACCTGGCCAGTTCTTCGGGCGAGATCCACAGCGCGATGCCGTTGTCGTACACGTCGTTCTGCACATAGATCACCAGGATCACCACGTCCGGGTTCAGCGTGCGCCCATACGCCTGATAGAGCAGGAATTCGCGATCGGTGCCCAGGCCGGGAAAGCCGATATTGGCGACATCGTAAGACGGGCTGGCGCTCGTCAGCGCCCGCGACAGCCACGCCGACCACATCGCATCATCGGGGACTTCCCAGCCCGCCGCATACGAGTCGCCGATGATGAGCAGACGCTGCGAGTCATCGGGCGGCCTCGCGGCGATGTCATCACCGCGAAACCCCAGCTTGTTGAGCCGAATCTCGACCTCGAACTCGGCATCGCCGCCGAAGGCGTTGGAATGGATGAAACGGTCGTAGGGTGGGCGCAGTTCCCCGGCACGGCAGGAAACAGCGCGGACCTGGGCGTCGCTCAGCGTGGGCAGCAGGCCCAGCCTGTGAGCGGCCACCTCGGCCAGAAGCAGCGCGACCAGCACTCCGAATCCCCCCAGCAGCAGCTTGTGGGGCCAGCGCAAGGATTGCCGCGAAGGAACAGGGGACGACGGGGCTGCTTCCGGGTGAGGGGGATTGCTCATGGCCGGTGCTCGCCCTGTGCGCCGCCCGATGCGCACGACTCGCGCCAGGCGGCCAGCACCTCGCGCGCGCTGCTGATGTTCAGCCGCTCAAGGGCCGATTCGGCGGCCCAGCGCACGACCGGCTCGGAATCGTGCAGGGCGAGCGCCAGCCCCGGCACGACCTGTGCCGCTGCGCGCGCCCTGGGGTCGGTGCCGATGCGGTCCCAGGCGCGCACGACACGCCAGCGCACGTTACCGCGTGGGTCGCCGGTATAAGTGGCGAGCAGGCGATCGATGGCGGCGGGGTGGCCGATCTTTCCGAGCGCTTCGGCGGCGGTGATGCGCACGATGGCGTCTTCGCTGTCGAGGGCGCGGATCAGCGCGGGGATGGCGTTAGGGTCGAGCGGCATAAGCGAGACTCCGAAACCGGCTGCAGGGTGCACAGCGTTGGTTATAACGCGCCGCCGCGGAAAACGCACATGGTAAGGGCGGGGTAATTGCATCAAAACACGTCACCCGCGCGAGTCCGGCCTCACCCCCACCTTCGCCGCGCCCTGCGTGCGCGCCCGCAGCGCGCGTTGTCGGTTGCCCCCTCTCCGAAAATTTTCGGAGAGGGGGCGGCACGGCCCGGTTTTGGCCGCGCGAGGGTGAGGCCAGCCATTCGCCTCTCATACCCGATCGCAGGGCCAACGGGCATCAGGGGCAGACGATGCGCGTCAACTGAAACAGCCCTTTTGATGCGATTGCCCTGATGGTAAGGGCGGGCGGTGCAAACCCGCCCCTACACGATCCTAAGGGCTGGCACTCAATCCTCGGCGGGATGCGCGCCATTGCCCGCTGTGCGCAGCGCCCCTGGACCGGGCGCGAGCTGCACTGTATCCGGCAGAGTCTGGGTGATGGGATCGCCCGGCTGTTCGCCGGGTGCGGAGTCGCCGTCGGTCGCGGCGGGTTCCGCCGATTCCGGTGAAGGCGGTGTCCCGGCTGGGTGCGTTTCAACAGGCCGTCCCTCTACAGGCCCCATCTGGAAGTAGCGGGCGCGCAGCTCGTCCACCGTCAGGATGCCGCGCGCGGCGTGCAGCTCGGCGATCCACTGCGAGCGGTCGTGCGGGCGGATGTCGTCGAAGCGCCCGACGAGGTCGCCGGGGTAGAAGGGCAGCAGGTCGTTGGTGATCTTCTCGGCGATGCGGGCCAGCTTGGGCCACAGCGTGCGCTCGATGAAGACGCGCTCGCCGACCAGGGCATTGGCCTCGGTGGCGTTCTCGCTGAACATGCCCACCGGGATGCCGAAGATCTGGAAGATTTCCTCGCGGTTGAAGCGCCGCGCGTTGAGAAAATCCATGTCTTGCTGGCTCAAGCCGACATTGTGCCACTCGACTGCCGCACCGCGCAGAAACGCCGTCTTGCGCTCGCCGCTGCCATAAGCCGCGCGCCATTCGCGCTTGAGCCGTTCAAAATCCGCATCGCTGACGCGCTCGCGGATGGCGACAATGCCCGCCGGGACCGCCAGCCCTTCGCCAAAGTAGCGGCGGTTCCAGTCGCTCATGCTGCGGTCGGATTCGACGGCCAGCCGCGCGGCTTCGAGCGCGCTGAGGCCGTAGTAGTCATTGGCCGGGTGCCAGCGGCGAAAATGCACGACTTCCGCCGGTTCGAGCGGGACGCGCTGCCCGTCGATCTCGTAGATATAGCCGCCCACGCCGCGCCGCGAGTCCGGCACGATGGCGACGCGATCCGGGCGCAGCGGCCAGAGTTCCTGGGGCGGGCCGCCCGGCTGCCCGGCGAGAAACCAGTAGGCGTTGCCGAAGATTTCCAGGCAGCCGACCGTCTGCTCCAGCAGTTCGAAGCGGCTGAGGAACGGGTTGGGGCGATCCAGCAGCCGGGTGAAAGGGTGCGGATCGCGGACCTGCTCGCGGTGCGCGGGCGAGGTCGGCCCGTCAGGGCCGGGCGAGGTCGCGCGCTCGTACACGCGGCGCTCGTAGACGCGGAACGGTACCAATGCCGCCGCTTCCGCGATGCGGTTGACGGCCACATAGACCCAGGGGCTGGCCATGTAGACGCCTGCATAGCGGCTGCCGGGTCCGGCGGCGAGCGGCGGCGGCACGATGTCGTCCAGGCCGGGCACGCCGCCCGGAGTCTCCACCTTGTGGATCACGCTGGCCGGGCGAAACTTGACATAGCCAAAGCGCCGCAGCGTGCGCTCCACGAGTCCCGGCTCGACCGGGATGGCGATCGGTTTGTGGGACATACCTCACTCCTTTGGGCGATTCAGGTGATCGCCGCTAGACAAAACTGATTCCCGTGCCGCCGTGCTGCGCGCCGTGCCACGCCAGCGCCAGGGCGATCACCGTATCGTCGTGCTCGCCGGGCGGCGCGCCGTAGCTGAAGCTGCCGCTCGCCGTGCGCGCGAAGGTGTATGCTTCCAGCTCGGCCAGCAGCGCCGGGTCCGGCAGCAGGCGCAGGTCGCCGCGCTCCAGGGCCAACGCCAGCCCGTCGATCAGGCTGGCCTTGCTGCGGGCATTGGTCACAAACGGGGTGACGGGTAAGTTATCCGCCTGAAGTGCCTCGATATTTGGCCCGCCAATGCTGTTGGCTTCCGCCCAGATGGTATCGGGTCGCCACCGCTCGGCCAGCGCCATCAGCCGCCCGCGTTGCAGGCTCCAGCCGATCTCGGTGAAGCGGTCGAGCGCCACCAGCCGCCCGCTGTGCACGGCGATCACGGCGATGGCGGTAAAGTCGTTGTCGCGGCCCCAGTCCACACCGAAGACATAACGCTCGCCCGGCTGGGGGCCTGGCTCCATATCGTCGGGCGAGAGGATGGCTGCCTCCACCTGACGGAAGACGCGCCCGCCATCGGCCATGAACTCGGCCAGGTATTCCTCGCGGAAGACGCGCTCCGGCAGGGTGCGCCGCGCCTCGTCGATCTCCGCCGGGTCGATCCAGGGATTGGCCGCGGTCGGGAACTGCCAGCACGCCCACTGGGGCATATCCGCGCGCCTGCCGTTCATCCACAGCGACCAGAACCAGTTTTTGCCGCGCGGCGTGCTGAGAAACAGCGCCTCACCGCGCCGGTCGCTGAGGGCAGGGCGAATGGCTGCCCGCCACACCGCCGCATCAAGATAGGCGGCCTCGTCGAGGATGGCCAGGTCCAGCCCGGACCCACGCAGCGCATCGGGATCGTGGCCGCTGCGCACACGGATCACGCCGCCGCCCGGTAGATCGATGCGGCGCAGGTCCTCGTTCTTGGCGCGCCATGCGCTCGCCAGCGAGGATTTCAGGCTCCGCCACACATCATCGGCCATCGCGTAGCTCGGACTGATCCACCAGCAGGTCAGGCCCATCAGCGCCCGCTCGATCAGCAGAATCTTGCCCGTCTCCGTCTTGCCGAAGCGGCGACCACACGCCACCACCTTGAAGCGCGCCGGATGGCGCAGGATGGCGATCTGCCCAGGGTGGGGTTGATACAGCGCGATGCTCAGGGTTTTTGTACTCCACGGTAATCGTCTGGCCGGTCACCTGCTTGATCTGGCTGACATAGCGCAGCACCTCGCGCGCAGCCCACACCGCGACCTGAAGCTGGTCGCTTTCCAGCGCGCGACGCAGCGCCTCGACCGCGCCCGGCGTCAGCGCGTCCAGCATTTCGACGACGCTCTGTGCCCGGTCCGCTTGCTGCGCCGCCTTGACCAGCGCGCGGAAATCCTCGGCTTGCTGCCAGCTTGCCAGCGTCGGCGGCATGACGCGCACCTCGCGCGCCGTCTCGGCTTCGCTCTTGCCTGCGGCCAACAGGCGGATCGCCCGGCAAACCCGCAGTTCGGCGGGCGGGCGATCGTGCCCGTGGCCGGATGGACGGTCCCGGTTTTTTGCGGTGGTCATGCAGTCTCCTTGTTCGCCAGCGATGTGCCCGGTTGGAAGAGGGCTGGCCCCACACCAGGACTCCCTCTCCCAACCGGCATCCCACCACTGCCACCCGGCAAGCTCACCTTCACGGCTGCCAACGGTCCCCTGCGCGCTCATGCGTGAGAAAAAGCAGGGCCGCGCCCGCCAGGGCGTGCGGTGTATTCTGATTTTAGCACGGGTGTTCTATTATTGTAAATGTGATCACCGGTGAAAATGGGCGCTCAAAACCGGCGTTGAGCGATCAGGGGGCAAGCGCCCGGCAGACCGTATGCAGCCCTTATGGGTCCAAATGGGTCCGCCGGGGTTCACAGCGCCCGCGCCGCGCTGTATAATCCTGGCGTTCGTCCACATTCGAGGCATAAGAGGACTCTATGCGTACAGCGCTGCTGCGCCGCTATGGCGCGGACTTTGGGATGAGTATCATTGTGTTGATCTGGGGCCTGCACTACATCGTGGTGAAGGACGCCATCGACACGCTGCCGCCCCTGGCCTTCAATGCGCTCCGCTTTGCGCTCGGCCTGCCGGTGCTGCTGGCTTTCGCGCTGCGTCACCTGCCCGCCTTGCACGTGGACCGGCGCGACATCGGGCGGCTGATCGCCTTGGGGCTGATCGGTCCCTTCGGCTACCAGATTTTCTTCATCCACGCGCTGGACCGCACGACCTCGACCAATACCGCGCTGCTCAATTCCACCATGCCGATGTGGATCGCAGTGTTGACGCTCGTGCTGGGGATCGTGGTGGTGCGCCGCCAGTTGATCGTCGGGCTGGTCATGTCGATGACAGGCGTGGTGCTGGTCATCCTGGGCGGCTCGGAAACCGGGCTGGCGGTGTCATCGGATGACCTGGTGGGCAGCGGGCTGGCGCTGTGCGCCGCGCTGGTGACCGCCGTCTATACCCTGCGCGT
Organism: Anaerolineae bacterium; assembly: GCA_034429275.1. Lineage (GTDB taxonomy): Bacteria > Chloroflexota > Anaerolineae > Aggregatilineales > Aggregatilineaceae > DAOUFU01. The sequence continues at coordinate 17,829 of DAOUFU010000103.1, forward strand.
CAAGACGCTGGTCGATCGCTATGGCGGGCTGGCGGTGGCGCTGTGGACCTACCTGATCACCCAGGCGGGCCTGCTGGTCTTCGCCGCACCGGACCTTGCTTCGCTGACCTCTGAGCAGATCGCGCCGCGCATCTGGCCGCACCTGCTGTTCAGCGGCGTGCTGTCGTGCGCGTTCGGGTTCCTGATCGAAAACTACGCGCTGCGAGTGCTCGGCCCGGCGCGCATCTCGCCCTATTACAACATTCCGCCGATCATCGCGGCGATGGGCGGCGTGCTGATCATGGGCGACCCGCTCACGGTGGCGGTGGTGGTGGGCGGCGTGCTGACGATGTGGGGTGTGATCGTGGTGCGGCGCAACACGCTGCTGCGCGCCGAGAAGATGCCGCGGCCCGCGCCGGACACGCTCGCGCCTGCGGCTTCTTCCAGGGCGAGCGAAGTGGCATAGCGCGATGCTATGGGATGAGCATATCGAGGGCCGGTCACCTGCTGGGACCGGCCTTTTTCGTGGGCGTCATTCGGCGCGGTCTGCGTACAGCGCCTGATAGTCTGCCCGGTCGCGCAGTGAGGCCAGGTCCCCGTCGATCTTCGACCACTCAACCAGGCGCGGGTTCAGTCGCAGCGCCTCGCCGAGCCTGCTCACCGCCTGGGCCGGGTACCCTGCCAGTGTATAGAAGCATGCCTCGTTATAGTACACTGCACCCTGCCAGCGCGGGCTGCTGTCGAGATCGAGCAGCGCCGGGGTCAGTGCCTCAACGCTGAGGATCGCGCGGTCGGCGTGCCCGTGAGCGACCTCATACCCGGCCAGGTGCAGCAGCACGTGGGTGACACAGGTGCCCACAAACTGGTGAAACAGGGGTGTATCATCCTGCCAGGGTGAGCGAGCCGGGTTGCTCAATGCGTCGTCGTCCGCTGCGCGCAGATGGGCGATCTGCCGGGCGTGAGTCTCGGCCATCAGGCGGCGCACTTCGTCCCAGGGGGCCGACTGGTATTCGGCGAAGATGGCCGCGTTCTCTTCCTCGTCCGGGCCATAGCGCGGCAGTGGTTCGCCCCGCGCCCAGCGGTCGAGATCGTCGGCCAGCCGCCGCGACCACTCGGTCATGTGCGCCACCATATCTTTGGGCGCCCAGTCATCTGGCGTGCCGGTGGCGGCCATTGCCTCGGCAGGAAGGTTCTCCACAAAGGCCACCTGCTGCCGGTAAGCCTGTTCCAGGGCGACGATGAGCTTGTCTTTCAGGGTCATGGCTGCTTCTCCCTTCGCGTCAATATGTCTATTATATGCCACGATACAGGCCCATCATTAACCTGGGCGCGGGTGAGAAGTCGCCCTCCGGTTGGTGCCGCGTTAGAACGCGGTTCGGATGGCGGGCGCGCCGTTGACAAGCGGCGCGTCATGCCGGTATACTGAGGCGCAGCAGAACGTATGTTCTGTATGTTGATAGACGGCACATAATAGGGCTTGGGACGTGGGGAACCAGGGAGAACTCGGCGCATGAGCACAGGACATGATGAGGCCAAAGCGCGGGAGGCGATTTATCGCTATGTCGTGGGCTACAAGCAGCAGCACGACGGGCTGTCGCCGTTTTTGCAAGAGATCGCAGACGCCTGTTTGCTCGGCGTCTCGACCGTCAAGTATCACCTGATGCAGCTTGAGATCGACAACCGGATTCGCTGGCATTCCCGGCGTGGGATCGAAGTGGTCGGCGGGCAGTGGGTGCCGCCGCGTGCAGCCGTATAGGCATGAGGGCCGGGGCGTGGGGAAGGGGTGCATTTCAGTTGAGTGCACGCCCTGCATCCGCGGATGCCCTGCATCCGCGGATGCTCAAGCACCTTGGCAAATTGATCGGACATGAGAGGGCGAACGATTGGCCTCACCCCCGCGCGGCCAAAACCGGGCCGCTTCGCCCCCTCTCC
>DAOUFU010000104.1:0-7066 GCA_034429275.1 Anaerolineae bacterium
GTGCGCACTGTTCTCAGGTAGATCAGCGCGAAGACCAGCGAGATCAGCATGATAAACCCGGCATAGGCGGCTGCCATGTTCGGGTTATTGAAGCCGCTGTCGCCAGGGTCGTACCAACGATAGGTCTCGTAGGCCAGGACCGTCAGCACGCGCCCGCCGGTGATCGCAACGACAACGGCGAACACCTGGAAGGCCAGGATCGTGCGCAGGATGAGCGCGACCTGCAGGCTCGGCTTGAGCAGCGGCAGGATGATGTGACGCAGGCGCTGCCATAGGTTCGCGCCGAACAATTCGCCCGCCTCCAGGTATTCGCGCGGGATGGCCTGCAAGCCGGATACCACGATCACCATCACGATGGAGGTCGCGCGCCAGACTTCGGCCAGCACAATCGCCACGATCATCCAGTGCTGGTTCTCATTCGAAAGAAAAATATAGGGCCGGTCGATCAGCCCAAGCTGCTGCAAGAAAGTATTGAGGAAACCGCGCTGAGTGAAGATCGACACCCACACCAGGCCAGCGGCCAGGTCCGAAATCCCCAACGGAATCGCGTAAATATACAAAAAGATGGTGTTGCCGCGCAGCTGCGCCTGCAAGACCAGGGCCATCACAATCGCCAGCACGAACTGCACCGGCAGAATGAGCACCAACAGCAGCAGCGTCGTCTTCAGCGCCTCTTTGAAGCGGTAATCGTGAATCATGCGGTCGATGAAGTCGAGCGTCCATTCTTTGCGACCCTCGCCGCTCACCACGCGCGCCGTCTCAGAGTCTGCACGCGAGCGGATGAAGAGATTGCGCTGGTGCGCCCAGCCTTCGACCTGGTCACCGTCTTCGGTGGTGCCCACGATCTTGAACCAATAAATGGGACGGGTGCGCCCGTTCGGCAGCACCTCTTCACTCTTGAGGCGATCCACTACGACGACTTCTGCCTGCATTTCCAGGCGTCCCACCGGGTCCGCTTTTTCGTCGGGTTCGGCCAGGACCGGCAAAATCTGGCTGTCGCGCGTGAAGGCCAGCTGGAGCGAACGCCCCATCGGCCATGCGAAGAACACCGCCAGGTAGATGAACGAAGGCAAGATCAATAAGTAGGGGGCCGCGTTCACCCTGAATCGTTTCATGTGACGAGCCTTTCTATTGAGGACAGGGGGAAAGAAAGCCATATGCTCCTTCCCCCTGTCGTCTTCAAAGCGGCGTTGGTGGTGTTGTTAACCTGCTAGTTAAGCTGGCAGGCCCCTTCGCTGGGGGCATCGGGCGGCCAGCACGCCGCGCCAGTCTCGTCCAGCAGCTTCTGGAGATTCGCGCCTTCCTGATCGAGCACGGTCTGGATATCCTCGCCGTTGAGCACGATCCGGCTGAAGGCGTTGCGGTAGATTTCGTTGATCTCACCACCGCGGCTGCCCAGGCCTACCGGCAGCAGCGCGGGCAGCGCATCGGGCGAATTGGCCTGAGCCGCGACCGCGCTGGCTTCGAGCGCGACACCCGGCGAGAGGTTGCTGGTATCCACGCCGCCCACCACCGGGAAGAACGCCAGGTCCTGCAAGACACGCTGCTGAGTTTCGGGCTGCAGCATGTACTTCAGCAGGGCCTCGGCCCCATCAGGATTGGGCGAGGTATAGGGGATGCCCAGGCCGACCACCACCGGCATAAAGCCGCGCCCCGCCGGGCCAGCCGGGGCCGGGAAGGTCACGAAGTCATCGGGCTTTTCGTTCAGCGCATTGATCAAGCGCGCGGTGTGATCGAAGGCCACCCACACTTCGCCGGCCAGCAGGGGTTCCTGCATGAACTCATAGGCGATCGATTGGGGGTGGACATAGGGCCACAGATCGTTCTTGAACCACTCGAACATGGCGACCGCTTCGGGCGATTTGAAGCCGGTGACCATGCCGCCGGTGAAGGATGGGAACAGGTAACCTTCCAGGAAGCGGTGGAACAGCCCCGCCACCGGCAGGCCGAGCCGGGCTTCGCCAGTCTGGTCATAGATATTCTTGGCCCACATTCCCAGCTCTTCCCACGTCAGGGCGTTGATGTCTGCACCTTCGGGCAGGTATTGCAAAGCGTCCTTGTGTGCAGCCATAATATACGTGGCCTGCATCCAGGGGATGTAATACTGATAGTCCTCCGTACCCAGCTTGCCCAGCTCAACGAAGGCTGCCGGTAGCTCATACTCTTCCTGGATGCTGGCCAGCAGATCGGTCAGATCGAAGAGCACGTCTTCATTGGCCAGCACGGGATAGGTGCCATGCAGCGCGCCGATCACGTCCACCGTGCCGGTGCCCGCCGCCGCTTCGGCCCGGAGCAGGTCGATCATCGGGCCTTCCTCGCTCGGCACAAAATCCACCTCGCCAAAGTCGGCCAGGATCGCGCGGGCCTTGTCGCTCTCTTCGACGGTATTGAACTGCGTGGACATGAAGAGGACTTTGCCACCCTGGGCCGATACACCCAGCGCGCCGGTCAGCATCACGGCCAGCAGCATCACCATCACCAAACGAAACGTCTTGCGAGACATGATTTTTTTCTCCTGACTCAAACGGCGTCTATTCACGAACAGGGTACTGCCTGGTCTCACACTGGATCGTCCACTTCGTTACCCTCGATGTACCTGTTTCGCCCTCCTTTCGCTGGATTCACGGACGATCAATTCAGGTGTAAGCAAACGGTGCGGCTCATCAAGCGGTTCCCGACGGATCACGCGGATGAGCATATCCATCGCCTGCTGCCCGATGTGATAGATGGGCTGGCGGACGGTGGTGAGCGGTGGATGGGCATGGGCCGACTGCGGGATGTCATCGAAACCGGTGACGGCGACATCGCACCCCACATGCATCCCTTTATCCTGAACGGCCTGCATTGCGCCGATGGCCATCATATCGTTGCAGGCAGCGATGGCAGTGGGTGGCGTGGGCAAGCTGAGCAGGTGCATCGCCGCCTGATAGCCGCTGTCGGCGGTGAGCGTGCCCTCGACGAAATAGGCCGGGTCCGGTTCCAGCCCGGCGTCATGCAGGCCCTGCACATAGCCTGCGTAGCGCTGCGCGGTGAACCCCAGCTCGCGCGGGGAAGCGATCAAAGCGATGCGCCGGTGCCCCTTCTCGACCAGGTGATCAACCACCTGGCGCATCCCGGCTGCGCCGTCCACGTCGATGTGTGGGTAGTCGTTGGCATTCGAGCGGCCAAACACCACAAAGGGATGGTGCGCCTCCTTCAGAAAGGCAATGCGGGGATCGTCGGTGAGCACGCGCGCGACTACCATGCCGTCGATGCGGCTGCTGGCGACCATGCGCCGATAAGTGTTAAGTTCTTCTTCGCCGGGCTGTTGAGCCGAAAGCAGCAGGTCATAACCATATTCGGCGGCCTGCCGCCCCACCCCCGAAAGCAGTTCCATGAAGAACGGGTCGGAAAAATAGGCGGTTAGTGGGATGATCATGCCGATGGTCTGAGTCTGTTTGCTGCGGAGATGGCGCGCGGCCAAATTGGGCTGATAACCGAGGCGCTTGGCGATGGTGATGATGTGCTGGCGAGTTTCCGCGCTCACGTCATCATACCCGGCCAGTGCGCGCGACACGGTCGTAATGGAGAACCCGGTTTCTTCGGCAATCGTCTTAAGTGTAATCTTCATGATCAACCCAAAACGTTTTGGATATTTACTTCCACCATAATCCAAAACGTTTCGGACGTCAACTCTATTTACCTAGAGTTCGCATTAACGTACCATTAAGACCTCGATCAAACCCTCAGCTGAGCAGCGTCTTCAGCCGATCTTCGAGCACCTCAAAGGAAAAATGCGCCCGCCCCACCTCATAGTTGTGATCGGTCATGCGCTGCACCTCGGCAGGCGACTCCAGCAGCGCGAGCACCGCTTCGACGGTGGCCGGCGTGACTTCCTCGCGGATTTCGATGGCGCGCACACCCGCCGGACGAATGTCCGAGCGGTAGGCGGTATAGGCATTGACCACCAGCGGCTTACGGAAGTAGAGAGTCTCGATCAGCGCGTTGCCGAAGCCCTCATAGGAACTGAGGTAGGTCACAAAATCGGCGCTGGGATAAATATCCCACAGCGTGTAATACCGCTTGCCCTCGCGCTGGCAGCGGTGTTCAACGATGCGGTCGCCGATGAACAGCGCGCGAATGCCCGACCGCTCAATCTGCCGCTGCAGCCAGGGGAAATATGTCCCGGCCTCGTCGCCCGCTTCGCCGGTGATGACCAACACGTAGCGATGGCCCGGATCGCGCTCGCCCAACGCCTGGACAAGCTCCACCGCCCGCTCGATATTTTTGCGCCGGATGATGCGCGTGGGCTGCAAGATCAGCCGCTCGTTCGGCGCGATGCCGAATTCCTCGCGCACGGTCAGCGCGTAGGCATCGGGCGGCGGGGGCGGACTGCGGAAATCGAACACATTGGGCACGTAGGTCGCCAGCAGACGCCGCCGCATATACAGCTCGCGCTGCATGGCCGTGCTGATCACCATGTGGCGGACCGAAGTCCCCTCTGAGGGAAAAGCTGTCATAAGGACATCGGGGATGCGGTTGACGATGAACCGCTCGCGCTCCCAGTAGAAATCGTGGCAGTGCGCCAGCGTGAGGATGTGCGTCTCGCCGATGAAGTCGCGCAGCGCCACGCCCAGCGCGATCTGCATGGGGATCGCCTGGGCGTTTTGGGTGATGATGCAGTCCAGCTGGAACCGGTCGGCGAACTCGTACAGCTTCGCTTTGAGCTGCGCAGCAGACTCCGCGATCCGCCGGTAGAGCGCGCGCGATTCGTCCGCGCCGCCGAACGCTTCATCGTGAATGGCGACAGCTTCGGGATCGTGAAAGTGGAAGGCAGGGACTTCGAGGCCGGGCTGCGCCCAATCGCCCAGTTCCCCCGCGCAGTAGAACGACGTATGCCCCATCCGCCGCAGCACATCGGCGAGCTTGGCAATCTCCAGCGACACGCCATCGACACCGGCAATGCGGGTTGCCACAAATCCGATATTCATCGTGCCCCCTTGAATCTCAAAAACACTATTGAGGTCAGTCTAATCCATCTAAACGGCTTTGAGCCACATCACTTCATAGGGCTGCAAGTCCAGCGAAGCGCGCGCCCCGACCTGCCGCCCGGTGATGACATCCTGGTACATCTCGACATCCGACAGCCCGGCATCCGCCAGGTCAAGCGCAATCAGCCGGTTGGCTACATTGTGCACGGCCAACAGCCGCTCGCGGCCATCCGGCGAGGTGCGCAGCAGGGCGACCGCCGAGGGGTGAAGCGAAAGCACCTGCTGGCCGCCGTTGGGATGAAAGGCGCTCTCTGCCTTGCGCCGCGCGATCAGGTCGCGGTAGGGGTAAAAAACCAGGCTGCGCAGCGACGACACGTCATTCAGCGCTGCTTCGACGGCGCGCCGGTCGAGCTTCTCGCGGTTGATGGTGCGCAGCCGCCCGGTCTGGGCCACGCCCTCGTACCAGTTGCGCGATCCCAACAGGCTGTGGATATAGATGCCCGGCACGCCGACAAACGCCAACTGGATCGCCTGCGCTGCCAGGAAACGCCGCGCCTGGAGCGCCAGCGGCTCGCCGCTGTTGGGGTTGGAAAGCGCGTCAAAGTAATTGATGTTTAGTTCATAGGGGCTTTGCGTGCCGTCGCTGTTGTTTTTGAAGGACACATCACCACCGTGCTGGCGAACGCGCTGCACCAGCGCGTCGATGGCGTCCGGCGGCAGGATGCCTTCCAGCGGGCGCACACCGATGCCATCGTGCGAAGCCGTGAAGTTGAAGAAGGTCGTCTGCGGCGAGACTTTCTTGAGGCCAGCAGCCCAGGCATTGAACACGGTTGCATCCCCCTGGGCAAAGGTATGCAGCAGCAGCGGCGGCAGCGTGAACTGGTAGACCAACTGCGCTTCGTCGGTGCCGTCACCGAAATAGGAAACGTTTTGATCGTGCGGCACGTTCGTCTCGGTGATCAGGGCCACGCCGGGCGCGACTTCATCGAGGATGGCGCGGAACAGCTTGACAACCGCGTGAGTCTGCGGCAGGTGAATGCACGAGGTGCCCACGATTTTCCACAGGTAGGCGATTGCATCCAGCCGGATCAGGCTGGCCCCATGCGCCACGTAAAACAACAGCACATCCACGATGCGCAGCAGCACCTCCGGGTTGGCGAAGTTGAGATCAACCTGGTCGCTGCTAAAGGTCGTCCAGACATGGCGCGTCCCAGAAGCCGTCTCGAAGGCGGTGAGCAAGGGGAGCGTGCGCGGACGCACTACCGCCGAGAGATCGGCGGAGGGGTCGGCGGTGATGAAAAAATCCTGGTACTGCGGATCGCCCGCCAGGAACCCCTGGAACCAGGCGCTGTGGGCCGACATATGGTTGATCACAGCATCGAACATCAGCCCAAAATCCTTGCCCAGCCGGTCGATATCCGCCCAATCGCCCAGGTCTGGGTTGACGGCCATGTAGTCGATCACCGAGAAGCCGTCGTCGGAGGAATAGGGATAGAAGGGCAGCACATGCACCGCCGAGATCGTATCGGCCAGGTGCCGGGTCAAAAATTCGTGCAGCACCTTCAAGGGGGACGCCGCCGGATCGCGCAGGGAGTCGCCATAGGTGATCAGGACGACATCGCGCCCGGTCAACCGGTTGGTGGGATCGACAGGTTGTTGGGCGAACTGCGGGTAGTGCGCGTGAAAGTCATCGAGCCGCTGGCGCAGGCGCTGATAACAAGCGGAGCCGCGCTGAGTTCCATAGAGGAAAGTCAGTTTTTCAAGAATGCGTTCAGTTGTTAACGTCATGAGCCTTACCGTATAACTCAACCGCAGGCAGTGCTCGCTGCCCATCACCAAAGGGAATGACCCGGTCATTTCTGAGGCGGGACATTGTGCCTAGAATAAGCGCTAGAGGGACGGAAGTCAAGTCTGGGACGGATGAGCGCGGCGGGGCGACCTGCCGTTCCCGTGCCAAAACTGCGTCCAGGTAAGCCTCGTGCATAATGCCGGAAAACACCAGGTCCATTTGGTGATTATGACAGATCGCGGGCAGAGCTAATGCAATCCTCTGCACGTTTGGGTTATTATCAGGTACACTTGATCAAGATACGCAG
>DAOUFU010000105.1:0-4630 GCA_034429275.1 Anaerolineae bacterium
CCTCTACACCATGATCACCCACCACGACCTGGCTGTTGGCGAAGGCCAGGCCGTGACCGACGAAGCGGCCAACGAGGGCTACCTGGCGATGGTCGAGGCGCGGCTCGCGCCCCACGCCCGCCCGCTCACCATCGTCGTGGATGGCGGCAACGGCATGGGTGGACTCTACGGTCCACCGCTGCTCGAAGCGCTCGGTCACCGCGTCATCCCGCTCTACTGCCAGCCCGACGGCACCTACCCCAACCACCAGCCCGATCCGCAGAAGGAATCGAACCTGCGCGACCTGGTCGCCGCCGTGCGCCGCGAAGGGGCCGACCTCGGCCTGGCCTACGACGGCGACGCCGACCGCGTGGGCGTGGTGGACGATCAGGGCGCGGTCCTGGGCGCAGATTTTATGATGGTGCTGCTGGCGCGCGATATGCTCAGCCGCAACCCCGGCGCGATTGTGGTGGGCGATGTGCTGTGCACCCAGGTCCTGTTCGACGAGGTGGCGAAGGCGGGCGGTCAGCCGCTGGTGTGGATCAGCGGCCACTCGATGATCAAAGCGAAGATGGCCGAGGTCGGCGCGAAGCTGGGCGGCGAGATGAGCGGCCACATCTTCATGGGCGAAAATTACTACGGCTTCGACGATGGGATTTTTGTCGGCGGGCGCTTCGCGGGCCTGGTCGCCGCGCGGCAGCAGCCGCTCTCCGCGCTGATGCGCACCGTGCCGCGCCTGTTCGCCACGCCGGAATATCGCCCGCACTGCCCCGACGACCGCAAAGCCGGGGTGATCGCTGCCGTGCAGCACGCGCTGGAAGGCCGCTACCCGATCAACACGGTGGACGGCATCCGCGTCACCTTCGAGCGCGGGTGGGGCCTGCTGCGCCAGTCGAACACCGAGCCGGTGCTCAGCCTGCGCTTTGAGGGCGAAACCGAAGCCGATGCCCTTGCGTATAAGCAGATCATGGTAGAAGCGCTACGCCGCGCCTACCCAGAGGTCGAGTCGTTCTAGCCTGCTCAGGAGCCGCCCATGACTCGTTGGCTGCGCACACACAAGCGCTGGATGGTGATCTTCGTCGCCCTGCTGGTTATCCCTATCGCGTACCTCGCCGCACACCGCGACTCCGCGCCGCCGCCGATCAGCGCCCAATCCACCTGGACGCCCGGCTACTACAATCTCTCGCTGGAACACCAGGGCCGGACTCGGACCTTCTGGTTATACATTCCCGGCGGGTACGATCCGGCCACGCCCGCCCCGCTGGTGATCGGTCTGCACGGCGGGACCGGCACCGGCGCACAGTTTCAAGACACTGCCGAGATGAACGCCGCCGCAGAAACGCGCGGCTTCATCGCGGTTTATCCCGATGGCACGGGCACCCTGCAAACCTGGAACGCCGGGCACTGCTGCGGCAGCGCCGTCACCGACAAAGTGGACGATGTCGGGTTCATCCGCGCGCTGGTCGCTGCGCTGCAAGCCGATCTCGCCATCGACCCCAACCGCATCTACGCAACCGGCATGTCCAACGGCGCGATGATGTGCTACCGGCTGGCCGCCGAAGCCTCGGACCTGTTCGCAGCGGTCGCCCCGGTAGAAGGCGCGATCGGTGGGCAGTTCCGCCCACGCTGGCAGCCCTATACCAACCTGCCCCAGGGCGGCCCGGTTTCGCTGCTGGTCATTCACGGCATGGCCGATGACGCAGTGCCCTACGAAGGCGGCAAAAGCGGCGGATTGTTCGGGGCCGGGCGCGAGGACCTCTCGGTAGCCGAAGGAGTCGGCACCTGGGTGACTCACAACGGCTGCGATCCCACGCCCGCCACCGTGACCACCCACAACGGGAATATCATCACCGACAGCTACACCTGCCCGGACGGGCTGGCTGTTGAACTGATCACGGTGGTCGATGGCACACATAGCTGGCCGGGCAGCGAGCCGCCTACTCGCCTTTCGGACCGGCCCAACCAGGACATCGACGCTACCGCGCTGGTGCTGGATTTTTTCCTGGCCCATCCGCGGCGCTGATGGGTTGCTGGCCTTCGACCAGCGCCACGAACACGCTTTCCAGGTCCGGCTCGATGCGCTGCACACCCGCCAGCGGCGCGCCCATCGCGCGCAGCCCGGCGATCACAGCGTGCAGCCGGTCCTGGTCCTCAATCCCACTGATGACCGTTTGATCGCCCTCGCTGCGCACGTCCAGCCCGTCCGCCCAGCCGGGCCGCGAGTCCAGCCGCCCATCGGCGCGCACCTCGTAGCGGTCCTGCCGGTAAAGCGCCAGCAGGTCCTCCAGTGAGTGATCGGCCACCAGCCGCCCCCGGTGCATGATGTTCACGTGAGCGCACAGTTCCTGGGCCAGGTCAAGCTGGTGGGTGGTCAGCACGACCGTTTTTCCCTCGTCACGCGCCAGCCGTGCCACCCACGCCTTGACCGTGCGAGCGGCCTGCACGTCCAACCCCAATGTCGGTTCATCGAGTAGCACAATCGGCGGGTCGGCGATCAGCGCGCAGGCGATGGCCACCTTCTGTTGCATCCCGCGCGAGAATTCCGCCACCCGGTCGCCGCGCCGATCCCACAGGTCGAGATCGCGCAGCAGGTGTTCGGCGCGCGCTTTGATGGCCTTGCCCGGCTGGCCTTTCAGCCGCCCGAAGTACATCAGGTTCTGCCACGCGCTCAGCCGCCAATAAACATTGCGCGTACCTTCCAGCACCGCGCCGATCTGTCGCAGCGCCGCGCCGCGCTCGCGCGCCAGGTCGTGCCCGTTCAGCCGCACCGTGCCCGCGTCGGGGATCACCAGCCCGCACAGCATCTTGATGGTAGTGGTCTTTCCCGCGCCGTTTGGCCCCAGGAAGCCCAACACCTGCCCGGCGGGGACTCGCAGGCTCAGCGAGTCCACCGCGCGGACCGGGGCCGACTTGTGGCGCGTATAGGTCTTGCTCAGCGCTTCCACCTCAATAGCGAGCGATGTGATCCCCGTCATAGGCCGATCCCTTTACTGCCAGGGTTCGAGGAAGTATTGGGTCAATGTGCCTTCGGCCACCCAGCCGGAGACCCCATTGTCGAAATTGAGCAGCCACCAGGCGTAGCCATCCGCGCAGGTTGGCCCCTGGACCACCGTGAAGGTCGCGCCATCGGGGACGGTTGCCACACGGTTAGCGTCTGTGCCGGGGTTCTCGCGTACGTTGGTCGGCGTGCCGTTGGTGATGGTGATGCGTCCGCGCTGACTCGGCATCAGCCGGGTGATGGGCGCGCCCGCACAGCTCACGGCGGCGGTGGCGCTGGGCGAGAGATACGCAGGGTCGAGGCCCACCGCCCGGCCCAGGAACGCACCGTTCACCTGGCCCATCACCTGCCCGGTATTCGCATCGACCAGGACGGTCTTGGCTTCCTGGTGCCAGTAGTCGCCGATGGCCAGCGTGGAGTTGTCAATCCATCCGCCCAGCGAGCCGAATGTCATCTCATAGCCGACCGCCTCTTCCTCGAACACGACTCGCGTTGCCCCGGTCACCAGGTCAACCACAATCGTCCAGAACTTTTCGCGCTCCGGGTTGCTGCGCGCCACCTGGAAGGCGACTTTGCTCTTGTCGGGCGAGAACATCGCATCACCGCCCACCTGCGGCGTTTCGGCCAGCGGCGGCAGTCCATAGCGCATGATGGCCCCGGTGGTGAAGTTGGTGATGGCGATGCCGGTCGGCAGATAGTCGGCGCTGCGCTCGATAGTGGCGACCAGCGTGAAGTCATCGGTCACGCCATCCACCGACTCGCCGACAAACGTCATGGCGCGGGTCGCCAGGTCCACCATGAACACGTTCTGATACGTCCAGAACAGGATGTAGCCGCCAATGCCGATGGGCATCTCGTGCAGCAGCAGCGCGCCGCCGTCCGAGCGCCAGCGATAGGGCTGGATCGCCAGGAACGACTCGGTGTCGCTTTCAAAGACCGCGCGGTCATCGCCCTTTCCCGGCGTAGCCACATACACCCAGTTGTGTGCAGGCTGTGTGTAGTCTTCCGGCTGGGTCATGACGTTGTAAGCGTAGCGCCCATCCGGCCCCTGGGCCACCGCCGTCACGCTCAGGGAACCGCCGCCGGTCAGCGCAGCCAGGCCGGGCACCGGGTAGTGAATCACCAGGCCGACGCGCGGATCGAACTGCACGATCGACTCCAGGTCCGAGCCGACCAGCCGCCCGCCCACCTGCGATCCAAAGAAGAGTGGCGCACCCGGCAGCAGGTAGCTGCTGAGAGTCTGGCCGCTGGGGTTGCGGTATTCCACCAGCCAGGTGGCATAGTCCTGGCCGGTGGGCGACACCCACACCAGCACATCGCCGCCCTGTGCCTGCGCGGGCAGCGCGGGCAGCGCCAGCGCGATCACCAGCACGCCCAGCACGAGCACAACCGGCATTTTAGTACGCATTGTCGCCATCATGAGTCCTCCGAAGTGGCAAACCGGCAGAGACGTACAATGCACTTTGGCAAATTGATCGGATATGAGACGGCGAAGGGTTGGCCTCACCCCCGACCCGGTCTGCCCCCTCTCCGAAAATTTTCGGAGAGGGGGCGGCGCGGCCCGGTTTTGGCCGCGCGGGGGTGAGGCCGGACTCTCGCGAGTCATCATAGCCGGCTTTTTTCTCAAAGTGCATCACAGGCAGTATAGGAGAG
>DAOUFU010000106.1:0-8118 GCA_034429275.1 Anaerolineae bacterium
TTCGTGATGCGCATTTGCGCGCACGAAGTCCAGCTTGAGCGTGTCGGCTTCCGGCGCGGATTCAAGGATGGCCGCGCTCAGGGAATCGAGCGGGTAAAAATGGCGCGAGACCGTGTAATCCGCCTCGGAAGGGTCGCCGAAGCGGTAGCGATTGCGCCGGTCCTCGATGACGATGAGTGCGCGGTCGGTGATGGCAATCGCCCGGTTGGGCGCGAGGAACGGTGCCCAGCGCGACCCGCGCGCGCGGAGGGCCGACTCGTAGACGGCGGCCACCAGCTGCTCGTCATCCAGCAGGCTGTCGTAGACATAGGCGCGGAACTTGAAGGGGAAGCTGGCCGGGCTGCTGATTGGCTGAGCGTCGGATTCACGGCCTGGCATGTGTGTAGAGGCCTGGCGGATCAGGGTCAGACCGCGCCAGATGTGACGCTCACCCACCGAGTTATACTCGGCGCGCAGCCGCTTGATCTCGCCGCCTTCTGCCCAGGCGAACTCGATCCAGGAATAGAGCAGCACCAGGTAGAGATGCACTTCCACCAGCGCCGCCAGGGGGATGGTGGTGGCGGCCAGGGGGGTGTCCTCTGGATTTTCGATCACGGTCAGGGCATCCTGGGCGAAGATCAGCGTACGTTCCGGTGTTTTGCGCCACCCGAAGGCCAGTTCCAGCCGCCAGATGGTCCGGCGGAGCGGGTATTCGCCCGGCGGAATGACGATCATATATTGGATGTTGTCGATCTTGCGCTGCCGCACAACCTCGGCCACCGGCGCGGGCAGTTCTTCCACCGACCGGATCGTTCTGGGGAATCGTTCACGAGATTGCTTCATCAGCTTTCAGCCCTCTTCTCGCTCCCATTTTCGGACTCTCATTTTCGGACGAAGCACAGCTTTACCAACCCGAATTCATTGACAGCATCGGCGAGGGGGGTATCATGGTAAGGATTCTTCTATCGTACCCTAAAAAGGGCTTTTTTGATCGATGAGCAAGGCCAAAAGAACGTCCCTGGTGCTGCTCTCCGCCGCCGGCCTGTTGATTCTGCTGCTGGCGATGAGCCTGCCCTCACTCCACCTGTCGTCCGGTACGCCGTTTTCGCTGGGAAAATCGGACGTCAGCCTGCCCGGCGTAGCCGGGACTTTTCCCGGCGGCGAGATGATCGCCTGGATGTTCCGGGGCCTGCTGGCGCTGGCGCTGATCGGGATGCCGGTGTACATCATCGTCTCGCTGCTGAGCGCAGAAGGGCGTCGGCAGTTGGTCGCCAACCTGATCATCCTGCTCACCCTGATCGCCATTGCCATCTACCTGGATCGCAACCCGCTGACCGAGGGCGAACAAGGGGCCGAAATGGCGATCGGCTCTGGCGAAGAGATGCTGGACGAAGTGCCCGAAACGCCGCCCTCCGCCTTCGACGAGAGCGAACCGCCCGCCTGGCTGGCTATCGCGCTGATCCTGGTGGCGTCCGGGATCGGCGTGGGCCTGCTGGCCGCCGGTCTGTGGATTCTTCGGCAGCGCATCGACCGCTCGCAGGCTTCGCTGCACCCGCTGGCCAGGGCCGCCCAACAGACTCTCGACTCGCTCCAGTCGGGCGGCAATTTTGCGACGGCGATCACCCGCTGCTATTACGAGATGAACCGGATCGTCAAAGAGCAGCGGGGCATCTCGCGCGAAGCCACCATGACTCCGCGCGAATTTGAAGCTTACCTGACCGGGCAGGGACTTCCGCGCGGCGCAGTGGAAACGCTCACGCGGTTGTTTGAGCAGGTCCGGTACGGCAGTGTCATCCCCGGCTCCGGCGACGAATCGCTGGCCCTGGCCAGCCTCACGGAGATTGTGGCTGCGTGCCAACCCCTCAAAGGCGGTCCCGGTGAGTCTTAAAACTCGGCTTCTGCTGGCATTTACTGCCCTGGTCCTGGTGTTCAGCGCCCTGACGCTGATTTTCTGGGACTTCATGCGCGATACGATCCTCATGCCCGTCTATTACGTGGTGTGGGTGTTCGGCCTGCTCGTGAACAGCGTTCCACAGGGGGCTTTCCTGACGGTGCTGGTGCTGGTGAGTATTTTTGTCGGCATGAAAACCCTCTCGGCGATGCGGGACGAGCAGCGCATCCGGCGCGTGTATCAGAACCAGCCGGCTCCCGGCACGCGCTACCTGCACTGGCGCACGCTGTGCCTGCTGGCCTATGGCAACTGGTTCTCTAAGGGGCGGCTGTCCTATGAAGCGCGAAAGCTGGTGCTCTCTGTGATAGCCTATGAGCAGGGAGTGGGAATTGCCGATGCCGAGGTCCTGGTGCGCAGCGGGGCGATACCCCTGCCCGCCGCGCTGGCCGAGGTGGTGCATACGCGTTATGTCCCCGATACACCGCTGTCCAGCCGGTTCACCGGCATTCTGGCGAAACTCCGCTACACGCTCTCGCGCTCCGAGCCGCCGCGCGATCCGCAGGTCGAGCGACTGATTAACGAACTCATTCAATTTCTCGAAACCCGTATGGAGATGACACATGCCGGAAACAGCCCAGAATCCTGAATCCACCGTATCCGCACTCAGCCACGCCATTGTGGAAGAAGTCGGCCAGGCGGTCGTTGGCAAGAGCGAGGTCCTTTACCAGATGCTCTCGGCGTTTCTTTCCGGCGGACATATCCTGCTCGAAGATTATCCCGGCCTGGCCAAGACGCTGATTGCCAACAGCTTCGCTGCTGTGCTGGGGCTGACCTTCCGCCGTATTCAGTTCACCCCGGACCTGCTGCCGGGTGACATCACCGGCGGGTATGTCTATGACCGGGCGGAAAACCGGTTCGTGCTGCGGCAGGGGCCGATCTTCGCCCAGATCGTGCTGGCGGACGAGATCAACCGCGCCTCGCCGCGCACCCAGTCGGCCCTGCTCGAAGCCATGCAAGAGCGGCAGGTCACCATTGAGGGCGAAACAATGAGGCTGCCGGAGCCGTTCATTGTGATCGCCACGCAGAACCCGATCGAATATGAGGGGACTTTTCCGCTGCCAGAAGCCCAGCTAGACCGGTTTCTGATCAAACTCTCCATCGGCTACCCCAACCGCGAAGAAGAGCAGGAAATCATCCATCGGCGCAGGGCGCGCAAACAGGACGAGGCTCACCTCCGAGTCATCTCAAATGCCCGCCAGCTTTTGGAGATGCAGCGGCAGGTCGAAGAGGTGTTTGTTGACGAAGACCTGGAACGTTACCTGGTCGAGCTGACCAGCCGGACGCGCAGCCACGCCCAGGTGGCGGTCGGGGCCAGCCCGCGCGGAACGTTGGCGCTGCTCAAGCTCAGCCGCGCCTGGGCTGCCATCCAGGGGCGCTCGTTTGTGCTGCCCGATGATGTCAAGCAGTTCGTCAAGCCGGCGCTGACTCACCGGCTGATCCTGCACCCGGATTTGTGGGCCACGCCCTACGCGGCGGACCGTATCCTGAACGATGTGCTGAATTCTGTGCCGGTTCCTGTGCTGCAAACGGACCTGTCGTGACTCCTTCGCTGCGCCTTGTGCTTGTGCTGATCTTTGGGATCGTGGTGGTCGGGTTGGCGACCCTGAACGGCAGCGTGATGGTCCTGGCGATCCCCCTGATCGTCTACCTGGCAGCCGCCATCGCGCTGCGCCCCGAACAGGTCGCGTTTGCCGTTACGCGCACGGTTTCGCCGGATCGTGCGCCGCAGGGTGCGCCGGTCAACATCAAAGTGTCCATCGTGAACCAGGGCGCGGCGATTCATGAACTATCGGTGCATGACCTGCTGCCCGATGGCACGGTACGCCTCTCCGGTGAGATTGCGGCTGCCGCCGCGCTGCCGGTGGGCGGCACATTGGACCTGGAATACACCCTCGCAGCCCAGCGCGGCGAATATACCGCGTTCGAGACCGCCCTCGAAGTCCGCGACCCGCTGGGTTTGTTTGCTCAGGGAGCGGTATATCGGACTGCGCCGCGCCTGGTCATCCACCCGCGCTACCCCAAACTGGAGCGAATCAAAATCCGCCCGCCGCAGACTCGCGGCTTCGCCGGACCCATCGCCGCCCGGCAGGGGGGAAGTGGGATCGATTTCTGGAGCGTGCGCGAATATCAGGCCAACGATCCCCAGCGCCAGATCAACTGGCGGTTGAGCGCACGGACGGAGCGCGAACTCTATACCAACGTGTTCGAGCAGGAACGGGTGGCCGACGTGGGCCTGATCCTGGACGCGCGCCAGCGTGCGAACGTGATGGCGACGTCCGAGTCGCTGTTCGAGCATTCGGTGCGGGCTGCGGCGGCGCTGGCAGAGAACTTCCTCAACGATGGCAACCGGGTGAGCCTGCTGGTCTATGGACCGGGCATCACCCGCGTATATCCGGGATATGGCCGGGTGCAGCGTAACCGCATCCTGCACGAACTCTCGAAAGCTACTCCAGGGGTCAACTTCGCGCTCGAAAGCCTCAACCACCTGCCGACCCGGCTGTTCCCTGCCGGGTCGCAGCTGGTGATGGTCAGCCCCCTGCTGCCCGAAGACATCCCAACCCTGGTCCGAATGCGCGCACACGGCTACGCGGTCCTGGTGGTCAGCCCAGACCCCGTCGCTTACGAGTCCGCGCTCTTTGGCGAAGTGGGCAGCCCTGCCTATCGCATCGCGGCTGCCGAACGCGCTCTCATGCTGCGCCAGATGCGCCAGTGCGGCGCGCAGATCGTCAACTGGAAGATCGACCAGCCACTGGAGGTCTCCATCCGCGAGACGCTGGCGCGCCAGCCGCTGGTGATCCGCAACCACAGGATACGCTCGTGACTGCGAAAACCGTGTTTTGGAGCCTGGTGATCGGTGCTGCAGTAGCGCTCTCTGCCGCCTGGGGATTATTGGGCGATCCTGCGCTGGCGGGCCTTTCGGCAGGGCTGGGCATCGTGTGGCTGGCAGTCGATGCGCGGATCAGCAGCCAGCCGGGGACCCTATTCTTCCTGGCGTTCGTGGGATTGATCATCGCTGCCGTGCTGAATGATGCGCTGATTCTACTGGCGCTGCCGGCGATGTGCGCCGCGCTGGGCGCGTGGGACCTCTCGCGCTTCCGGGCGCGGCTGGCCGATCAACCGGTGCGTGAGCGGCAGGCGATAGAACGCGTGCACGTGCGGCTGGTGACGGTCGCCCTGTGTGCCGGGTTTGCGATCGCGCTGCTGCCGGTTCTGGTGCACATTTCCCTCTCATTTGTGCTGGTCTGCGGGGTGACGCTGCTGGCGGTGCTGGCGCTGCGCCAGGCCGTAGGGGCGCTGGGCGCGGGCCGCGATTCCGCCTGAAAGAAACCGCTCTTCTGAACCGCTCTTCTGAAAAACCATTCGCCTCAAAATGCGCCAGAGCTATTGACTTTGGATCAAGTCGGGATTATACTGAAATCACAGTGAGAGAGCGCTCTCTGCGCAATCTCGAAAATTGAACGGTTGATGACGTTCTTTTGAGCTAAAAACTCAGTGAGCGCTAACATATTCATAGAGCGCTCTCGCAAAATAGGGTTATTGAGCACCCATATCATGAAGAAGCTTACGTTGGAAGAAGTCGCCAGGCTGGCCGGTGTATCACGCGCAACCGTTTCGCGCGTGGTTAATGCACCCGACAGTGTGTCGCCCGAATTCCGGACCCGCGTCCAGAAAGTGATCGAGGAAACGGGCTACCAGCCGAACATGGCGGCACGTACGCTGGCTTCGCGGCGCTCCAAGATTATCGGTTTGCTCATCCCCAGTGTGACCCAGTTCCTGTTTGCAGACCCGTACTTTCCCATCTTGATTGAGGGCATCTCGCGGGCCTGCAATCTGAACGATTTCACACTGGCGCTCTTCCTGTTCCACACTGCCGATGAGCAGGACCGGATTTACCAACGGGCACTGGGTATCGGGCTGCTGGACGGCCTGATCGTCACCGCCGACAAAATCATCGACCCCCTCATCCCTGAACTGATCGCGCGGCAGATTCCCGCCGTCTATGTGGGCCGCCCGCCCGATGCCAGCCGTACCAGTTATGTCGATGTGGACAATGTGTCCGGGGCCTACCTGGCGGCCAGCCACCTGATGCGCCTGGGCTACCAGCGAATTGCCACCATCACCGGCCCGCAGAACTCAACCGTCGGCATCGACCGCAGGCAAGGATACGTCAAGGCGCTGCAAGAACGCGGGCGCGAGATCGACGAGAAGATGATGATTGAGGGGGATTTCAGTCGAGACAGTGGCTATACCGCCATGCGGCGGCTGCTGCCCCACCACCCCGACGCCGTCTTTGTCGCCACCGATACGATGGCCTTTGGAGCGATGCAGGCCATCAAAGACGCCGGGCTGAGAATCCCCGAAGATATCGCCGTTGTGGGCTTCGACGATCTTCCGGCGGCGGCCCTGGCCGATCCCCCGCTGACGACTATTCGCCAGCCGGTGCGTCACAACGGGATGCTGGCAGTCCAGACCCTGATCGAGCTTCTCCAGACCGCGCCGCAGCCCCCACGCCACATCATTCTGCCGACCGAGCTGGTCATTCGCCAGTCGTGCGGGGCGCTGAAAACCTGAACCATCGGACATCATCCAGGCCCCTTTGAAAGCCGGGAGGGGGCCGCTGAACTGAGCACGACCCGAAGCACGCTGCGGAATGGAATCCGTATAGGCGAAAAGGAGGAGGCCCATAACTCACAAAGAGACAGGCTGCATCAAGCACACACGGTTCCATTTTCGTTGTTTGACCGTTCGTTTCCGTAGACAGGTAAGTTCATTTTCAGGAGAAGATCACATGTTACGCAAGCTGACCATTCTGTTGGTACTGCTCGCCGCCATGGTGGCGATGGTGGTGCCGTTCTCGCCCGCCCTGGCCCAGGGTGGCGAGCCGGTCGTCATCACCTGGTTCATCGGCCTGGGTGCCGGTGGCCAGCCGGAGCAGCAGGAAGTCCAGAACCAGGTCATGGAAGAGTTCAATGCCACCCATGACGACATCAAGCTCGAAATCATCGTGTCCGATTTCGACGTCAGCCGCCAGACCCTCAGCACGCTGATCGCCTCTGGCGACGCCCCGGACATCGTTGGCCCGGTGGGCGTGGGTGGTTCGAACGACTATGCGGGCAGCTTCCTGGATCTGCAGCCCATCATCGACGAGCTGGGCTACGATCTGAGCCGCTGGAACCCCGGCCTGGTAGAGTTCTATCGCGACCCGGTCGAGGGCCTGACGGGCCTGCCCTTCGCCACCTATCCGTCGTTCATCTGGTACAACCGTGACCTGTTCGACGCCGCCGGTATTGCCTATCCGCCCCAGGCGTTTGGCGAACCCTATGCCGATGGTGACGAGTGGAACGTTGACAAGCTGCGCGAAATCGCCATGCTGCTGACGCTGGATGCCAATGGCAACAACGCGACCAGCCCCGATTTCGATCCCGCCAATATCGTGCAGTTCGGTTATGCGCCCCAGTGGTGGGGTGATGACATCCGCTCGGCTGTGACCTCGCCCTTCGGTGCCGGCTCGTTCTACGATGCCGAAACCGGCAAGGCCGTCATGCCCGAGAACTGGGCCGAAGGTATCCGCTGGTTCTATCAGGCATGGCACACCGATCACTTCGCGCCGAGCTATGATTACAACCAGAGCGATATGCTGGGCGCCGGTAATGTCTTCAACAGCGGCAAGGTCGCCATGGCCTACAGCCACCTGTGGTATGTCTGCTGCGTCGGCGATGTCCCGAACTGGGACATGGCGGTTGTGCCCTCCTACAATGGCACCTACACCTCCAAGCTGCACGCCGACAGCTTCAAGATCCTGAAGTACACCGAGCACCCGAAGGAAGCTTTCGCGGTCCTGGATTACCTGGTCGCCGGTGATGCCATGCCGAAGCTGCTCGATGTCTACGGCGCGGCTCCTTCCGACGAGGTCTTCCTCCAGCCGTTCCTGGACGGTCTCGACGAGCGGTTCCCCCAGGGTGTGAACTGGGACGTGGCCATCGAAAGCCTGAGCTACCCGGACAACCCGAACCACGAGTCCTGGCTGCCCGCCTACACCGAAGCTGTGACGGCGATCAAGAACTGGACGCTCAACATCTGGGCGACCCCCGGCCTCGATATCGATGCTGAGATGGACGCCCTGCTGGCGACGCTCCAGCCCATCTTCGACGCGGCTCAGTAAGCCTGCCGCTCCGGTCCGACGAAGT
>DAOUFU010000107.1:0-24302 GCA_034429275.1 Anaerolineae bacterium
GGGTACGACATCCTGTTCTTCTGGGTGGCGCGCATGATCATGAGCAGCCTGTGGTTCCTGGATGAAATCCCGTTCCACACCGTGTATCTGCACGGGTTGATCCGAGATGAGCACGGGCGCAAGATGAGTAAGACGCTCAACAACGTGATCGACCCACTTGAATCCGTGGACGAATATGGCGCGGATGCGCTGCGGTTTGCCCTGGTGACGGGAAGTACACCCGGCAACGACATGAACCTGTCGATGAGCCGGATCGAGTACAGCCGGAACTTCGGCAACAAACTGTGGCAAATGTCGCGGTTTGTGTGGTCGAACCTGGGCGATTATACACCGCGGCTGAACCCGGACCCCGAATCGCTGGACCTGCCGAGCCGGTGGATTCTGAGCCGACTGCATGGAGTGACGGGTATCGTGCAGCGGCTGTTCGACGCGTATCAGTACGGCGAGGCTGGGCGGCAAGTCCTTGAGTTTCTGTGGGGCGAGCTGGCGGACTGGTACGTGGAGATCAGCAAAGTGGCGCTGTACGGTTCGAATGTGCAAGCGCGCGAGCGCGCGCTGGATGTGTTGGCGACGGCCCTGAGCGCGAGTCTACGGATGCTGCACCCGTTCATGCCGTTCATCACCGAGGCGATCTGGGCGTACCTGCCGATGGGCGAGGGTCCGCTGATTCTGGCCCAGTGGCCGGAAGCCGATGAACGCTACCTGGACAGCGAAGCGGAAGCTCAGTTCGGGCTGCTGATGGAACTGGTGCGCGGCATCCGCAACGCGCGGGCGGAATACAAGGTGGAACCGGGCCAGCAGATCAGCGCACAGATTGCTCCTGGATCGCAGCGGGCGCTGATCAATGCACACGAAAGCATCTTCGGGCGGCTGTGTAACGTCCGGCAGATCACGCTGCTAGAAGATGAGGCAAGTCATCCGGACAAAGCCGCGACGATCGTGGCGGCAGATGTGACGGTGTATCTGCCGCTGGCGGACCTGATCGACCTGGAAGCGGAACGAGAGCGGCTGAGCAAAGAGCTATCCGCGCTGGACGAGCAGATCAGCCGGACCCGCGCACTGCTGAGCAACGAGGGTTTTGTCAGCAAGGCGAAACCCGAAGTGGTGCAACGTGAGCGTGAAAAGCTAGAGACTCTGAGTAGCAGCCGGCAGGTGGTTGCTGAGCGCCTGGCGAAGCTGTAATTCGGGGGTGAATGCGCGAGAAACGCGAATCAGGGGCGGATAAATCTCCGCCCCTGATGTGTGATTGGACATTGGGAGAAAAACGAGAATCAGTCGCCGGGCGGGTTATTGTTTTTCTCCTGGGCTTTTCGGAGCAAATACAAGGTTTTGCCAGCTTCCTGGGCGGCTTTGCGCACAAGGGGGTTGTCATCGGTGCGGAAGATTTCCTCAAGCGCGTCAAATGCCTGCGTAGCCTGGAGCAGGGCAAGTTCCTGAATTGACTTAATGCGGACATCGGGCCGCTTGTCTTTGAGCCTGGAGAGGTGATAGGCGATCATACGTTCTGTGGCCGACATAGTCTTTCCCCTGAGATGGTCTTCCAACACAGTATCCTTCACAGTAACTATACTTAAGATCGCACGGGGCGCAATTGGCTCTGCTGGAGGCGTCCCTGTAGGGGACGCTGAAGCCGTCCGGCCAGGGTCCATTTCAGCGCCATTGATGGTGCCTGGAATGCTGGGCCTGCTCCTTGAGGGACAGGCGATGCGTGTCAACCGGAATCATTCGTTTGATGCGTTTGCCCTGGTACGATACAGGCGAGAACCCCCTGGCGGAAGGTGATCGTGTTATAATACGCGCCGCCATAATCAAAGCGTGCTGAAGTTGAGGGCGCGCCGCGAAAATGGCGATGGCCAACCGTCGTTCGGAAGCGGTATCTACGGAAATGTGACGCCGGCAGGGGCAACTGCATCCAAAGGACTGGACACGTGATTGAGCAAGCTGTAATTCTGGCTGCCGGGCGCGGAACGCGGCTCGGCGAGTTGACCAAAGACCGCCCAAAATCGATGCTGCCGGTGTTGGGCAAGCCGATCATGGTGCGGGTGATGGATCGCCTGCGGGAAGCGGGTATCCGGCGGTTTGTGGTCGTCATCGGCGAGCATGAAGGGGCGATGGCCTCGTATCTCAACCGCTCGTGGTATGCCGACATGGAAGTGCGGTTCGCGCTGCAGGCGGTGCCGACCGGGACGGCGGACGCGCTGATGATGGCAGCCCCGTATATCGAGGGCGACTTTCTGCTAACCTCGGTGGACAGCCTGACTTCGCTGGACCATATCGGGGCGATGATCCGGCGGTTTGATGAGGTGCCGGGGCAGATGGCGACGCTGAGCCTGTTACCGGCGACACCGGAGAAAATCCGTGCTTCGGCGGACGTGGTGATTGAGGGGGAATGGATCACTGCGATTGTCGAAAAGCCGGAAGAGCCGAAGGGTAAGTATGCGTCGATCATGCTGTACGCGTTCTCGTGGGATATCTTGCCCATCATGGCCGAGGTGAAGTTCTCGGCGCGAGGTGAACGGGAAATCGTGAGCGGCATACAGACGGCAATCGCGGGTGGGGCGAAGGTGGGATATGTGCCTACCGATTGGCGGCTGCACCTGACGCGCGACGTTGATCTACACGCGATCAACATGCAGTTTCTGAACGAGGGACGCGATTGCCATATTCTGAGCGAGATTCCCGACTCGGTGCGCATCATAGCGCCGGTTCGCATTGATCCGAAGGTCAGCGTGGGGCAGAGGGCAGTGATCGGGCCGAACGTTTACCTGGAGTCCGGGACGGTGGTGGGACAAGGGGCCATTCTGCGCGAATGTGTGGCCTTGAATGGCGCAGTCATCGCGGCGGAGGCAACCTGTGTGAAGATGCTGGTTGCGCCGCAGGTTCAAGTGACGATACCGTAGGAGCAGGAGTGATCATGAAGCACAAGGGATGGTTGTTGGCGGTTGTATTGGTTGTGCTGCTGGCTGTATTGGCGGGATGTGGTGGAGCGGATGATGAGAACAAGAGCAGCGGCGCGAACAGCGCGGCTGCGGTAACCACATATACCACGCTGGATGTCAGGACAGCATATCAGCGGGTTGAGGCGAACGAGAACGCGATCATGGTGGATGTGCGCGAGCCGAGCGAATGGGCCACAACCGGCGTGCCAGTCGGAGCGCGGCTGATCTCGTTGGGCGTGTTCACAGGGCAGGGGGCACCAGCGGAACTGCCCAAAGACCAGGAAATTTATATCATCTGCAACAGCGGGAACCGCAGCCGGGTTGCGGCGGATGTGCTGGTCAAAAGCGGGTACAGTCAGGTGTTTAACGTGGATGGGGGAATCCAGGCATGGCTGGCGGCTGGGCTGCCGGTGGAAACTTATACGCCTTGAGTCGGGGCGCGACACACCTGATCCCAGGGGAAACAAACACGGGCGATCTTCAGCGAAGGTCGCCCGTGATGTTTGAGCGGCTGTGCGCGATTACAGGCCGAGCAGACGATCCACTTCTGGGCGATTGAAGCCCACGATCACACTGCTGCCGATCTGGATGACGGGCACGCCCTGCTGGCCGCTGAGGCGGACCATGTCGCGCGCGGCGACCGGATCGCGGCTGACATCGACATCGCGGAATTTGATACCGCGCTCGCGCAGGTAATGCTTGGCATGGCGGCAATGGCTGCAGGTGGGCGTGGTGAAGATGATCACACGCTTCTGCTTTTTCTTCTTTTCGTCGGTTTTGGCCGCAGTTTTGGCTGCGGAATCAAGGGTTTTGTTGGGCATAGTACCTCACAGCATACGAAGATGAACCCATACGGACTGCATCACAGCTGTTTAGATGCAGTGCGGTCGGTATGGTTTCATGCGGTGCCCATTCATTTTTCAGGCGGCGGGCTGCTATCTTCGGAAGGTGATGAGGCAAAGGGGGCGAGGTCAAGCACTTTGAACAGGCGCTCTTTCACCTCGCTGGGCATGTCGGGTTGGGGAAGTCGCTGGTAGAGCAGCACCGTCTTGGAGAGGGTGTTCACTACGACGCGGCAGTTTTCACATTCGGCCATGTGGGCCTCGATCTCGCGGCAGAGTTCATCGGCGAGCGAGCCGTCAACATAGTCGGACAGGCTGCCAAGATAACGACGGCAGCCGGAATGTTCATGATCGTGCGATGAGGGCTGATGAGTCATGGAGACTGCCTCGTTTCTGACAACAAGGGGCCGTGCGAAAAATAGAGGCTCAACTCTTCGCGCAGCTTGAGCCGCGCACGCATCAGGCGACTTTTCACTGCCGAGATCGACAGATCAAGCGCCTGGGCAGTTTCTTCGGTGGAGAGGCCCTCGATATCGCGCAGGATGAATACGCTGCGCAGGGTAGGCGAGAGACCTTCGACTGCGCGCTGCATGACCTCAACGGCTTCTTCGCGCAGCAGGGTATCTTCTGGGAGGCAGCAAAAATCGAAGAACTGGCGAGGCATAAGATCGCCATCGTCGCGTTCGACAGGCTCATCGACGGAGACCTGAACCGGCTCTTTGCGGCGCAGGCGCATCAGGGCGGCATTGGAGGCGATGCGGTAGAGCCAGGTGCTGAGGCTGGAGCGTTCCTCGAAACGGTCAATGGATTTGAAGGCGCTCAAGAAGGTCTCCTGAAGCACATCTTCGGCATCGGCCTCGTTGCCCATCATGCGCAGCGCCAGCCGGTAAATCTTGGCGGCGTGCTGCTCCACCAGCTCGGCATAGGCTGCCTGGTCACCGGCCTGCAAACGCGCCACCAGGGCCGCGTCGTCTTGGATCGTCATGGGCACACTCTCTGTTGTGAACAGGCTTGATTCGGACGGGATGCAGAGACTGCACGCCGCATCCCGATCATAGCGCACTATTCGCAAGAGTGTGTAGTTATTTGATGCAGGGCGGGGAGGTTCAGTCGCAGTAGAGGACAAGACGGGGGAAGGTGTCGGAGTGCAACCGACAAGTTGGGCACGCATCTGAATAGAGAACGGGCCAGCGAAGGCCAAAGGTTGGTACAATTGACGGTGTGCCGTCTGGATCATGGGAGGAGAATCGATGGCAGAGAAACGAAGCGCGCGCGTGATCTGGCGCGATGATATGCTGTTCACCGGGATCAGCCACAGCGGGTTCACGATCCCGCTGGACGCGAACAAGGCGCATGGCGGGCACGGCGCTGGCATCAGCCCGATGGAGCTGATGCTGACGGCCCTGGCAGGCTGCACGGCGATGGACGTCATCAGCATTTTGCAGAAGAAGCAGCAAAAGGTGACCGCGTTTGAGGTGCAGGTGGAGGGTGTGCGGGCGGACGAGCATCCCAAAGTCTATACCCAGATGTGGGTGAAGTTCATCGTCACCGGGCATGGTGTGGATGAAAAAGCGGTTGAGCGGGCGATTGAACTCTCGCGCGATAAGTACTGCGGCGCGTCGGCGACGCTGCGGCATACGGCGGAAATCCACTACTCGCACGAGATTATTGAAGCTGAGAGCGCGGAAACGAAAGACGAGGCGGAATCATGAACCGTGAAGAAGCCTGGGCGCTGGTTACCCAGTGGACGGAATCGGAGAGTCTGCGGCACCACATGCTGGCGGTCGAGGCGGCGATGCGAGCCTATGCCCGGCAGTTTGGCGAGGACGAAGAGCTGTGGGGTGTGGTGGGATTGGTGCACGACTTCGACTATGAAAAGCACCAGGATATGAGCGCCCCAGACGGGCATCCCTTCACCGGCATGAAGGTTCTGCGCGAGATGGGAGTGCACCCGGTGATCATCGATGCGATCGCGGCTCACGCCTGGGAACGGACCGGCAAACAACCGGAA
Source organism: Anaerolineae bacterium (assembly GCA_034429275.1). Classification (GTDB taxonomy): domain Bacteria; phylum Chloroflexota; class Anaerolineae; order Aggregatilineales; family Aggregatilineaceae; genus DAOUFU01. The sequence goes on from DAOUFU010000107.1 coordinate 5,793, forward strand.
ACCCGACTCGAAAAGACGCTGGTGGCGGTCGATGAATTGACCGGATTCCTGACGGCGGTGGCGTTGGTGCGGCCCTCAAAAGATATCCGCGATATCACTCAGGTGTCTTCGGTGCGCAAGAAGTGGAAGGATCGCAGCTTTGCCGCGGCTGTGAACCGGGAAGAAATCGAGCACGCGGCGCAGGTGTTGGGCGTCGATCTGTGGGAGGCGCATGTGCCTTGCGTGCTTTCTGCGCTGCAGGGAATCGCGGCGGAGTTGGGGCTGGATGGGCGGCTGGCGAACGGCGGTTAGGAGATCACTGCCAGAGATGACGCCGGATTTCTAGCGTGTTTCTGATGACCCGGGATGGGGGGAACGTCCGTTCACCCCGTATAATTGAGTGAGTGCTGCGAATGTGGGGCGCTGCGATGCGCCCCTGATGCTGTGTGTCTTTGTGCGGGGGTAAGAGTGAATATCACATTGATCACGTCCGAGGCGCTGTTCTCGGAATGGTGCGCAGAGTGGGATGCGCTGCTGGTGGATAGCGAAGCGGACCAGATTTTTCTGCGGTGTGAGTGGCTGAAGACCTGGTGGGAGAACTATCGACCGGGAGAGGTGTGGGCGGTCGCGCTGCGCGACCCGGAGACCGGGCGGCTGGATGGATTGGCTCCCTGGTATACCGCGGTCGAGGATGGGCTGCGCAAAATCAACCCGATCGGTTGTGTCGATGTGACCGATTACCTGGATGTGATCGCGCGACGCGGGCGAGAGCAGGCGGTATTTGATGCGCTGGCGGCGTGGCTGGCAGAGCACCGGGCGGCGTTCGATGTGATCGAGCTGTGCAATTTCCCCGAAGCGTCGCCGGCACTCCACTATCTGCCAGGTGCCCTGGAAGCACAAGGATTCACGGTGAGCGTGACGCCTGAAGACGTGTGCCCGTTGATCGTGTTGCCCAAAACCTGGCCGGAGTATTTTGACCTGCTGGATAAGAAGAATCGCCACGAGCTGCGGCGGAAGCTGCGCCGGGCAGGGCAGCAGGTGGAGTGGTACCAGGTTGGACCGGAACATGACATTCATGAAGAGACGGACCGTTTCTTGAGGTTGATGGCGGCGAGCAACCTGGAAAAGGAAGATTTCTTGCAGAACAGCCAGCACCGGGCCTTTTTCCACGCATTGATTGCGCTCATGGCCGAGCGCGGCTGGTTGCAACTGGCGTTTTTGACGGTTGAGGGACAACCAGCGGCAGCGTATTTGAACTTCGTTTACAACAACCGTGTGTTGGTCTATAACTCCGGGCACGATGGAGCGGCCCATGGGGAGTTGAGTCCGGGAATTGTGCTGATGGCACGATTGATCGAGCACGCGATCAAAGAAGGGCGCGAAGTGTTCGATTTTCTGCGCGGAATCGAGCCCTACAAATATGACCTAGGCGGGCGCGATACGGTTGTGTATCGCATGACCGTGAAATAGCGCATACGCCTGAGGTTCGGCGTGAAACGGCGGATGAAAAAACGGGGGGATTCACCCCCCGTATGCGTTCACCGTATTGATCGTTTGTGCTTCGATATAGGGCGTGGTTTTTTCGATTTCGAGCGCCTCTTGCTCGCTGATGCGGTTTTGCCCCTTGTGATACAGCACATCATTAAAGGCATCGTAACGGTAGCGGCGGTTGATCCATCCGTAGTAGGGGTGGACGAACACCACGTTGAACAGGATGGCATCTTCTTCGGGAATGACCTGTTCGGCAACCAGCCAGACCGGGGCATACTGGACCAGGTGGGGATGGGCTTTGGCATCGCGCAGGGCGCGCATTTGCTCGACTTTTTCGGGCATTGTATGAGACATTGACCGTTCCTCGTGGCGGATGCACAAGCTGCGGCGCACGGTCCGCAGAGCAGTTCGTCGTCAGTGTAATTGTAGCCGAATCGGCAGCAGGGGGGTAGAGGGTGTTAACGACACGGCAAGCCCTCGAAAAGCCTGAGCCGGGACTGCCCCGGCTCAGCGATATGGGCCACACATGGTCGATCACCACCAGGTTACACAGAAATCGGACGAGACGGCTCCCACAGAGAGCCTGGCAACTCGAGAGCGAGAGCGCCTGAAAGCGGGACGCTTCGCAGCACGATCAAACAGGATCAAAGAGGGCGACGGCTGGTGTGCTGCTCGGAGGGAGGAAGCACGGCCACGACCTGATCGCGGTGAAGCTGAATGAAACAACCGGCGCGCACCAGGAGATCGGGACGTGCAATCACACGACGGACCTTGTGGTCTACGGTGACATCGAGCCAACCGGGACCAACACGGATCACACGACCAACATCAACAGTCTGAGTGGGGGTCATAGGATTCTCCTTAATACTACATCAACTTCGAGCGCGCTCCTTTATGGTCGAAAGCAGTCGGGAAACTGGACTGACGCAAAGGCCCCCGTTTATTCCATTAAAACATTAATTGAGGTTGTACGTCAACTTACTTGAGTACCTTATCATCAAACTCTAATTGTGTGATTTGCCAAATGCGGCTTGTGTGAGGCGGGGTATAGTCCGGTTGTGTGAGGATTGCATCAGGAGGGGAACCCGCAATGCCACGTGCACTCTTGAGCGTACATGACAAGACCGGACTGCAGGCGTTGGCCGAGGCGTTGAGCGAAATGGGATGGGACCTGGTCGCGAGTGGGGGTACCGCCCATGCGCTCGAACTGGCTGGGCTGACGATTACGCCGATCGAAGCGCTGACTCAGACACCGTCGATGCTGGCGGGGCGCGTGAAAACCCTGCACCCGGCGGTTCACGCGGCGATTCTGGCTCGCGACACGGCAGAAGACCTGGAAACGTTGAACAAGCATGGGTATGCACCGATTGACCTGGTGGTGTGCAACCTGTACCCCTTTCAGCAGACGGTGGCGCAGCCCGATGTCGCGCTGGACGAGGCGATTGAGCAGATTGATATTGGTGGGGTAACGCTGGTGCGGGCAGCGGCGAAGAATTTTTCGCGGGTGGCCGTGCTGACGGACCCGGCAGATTATGAGGATGCAGTTGCCATGCTGCGCGCCGAGGGGCGGATCAATGAGGAGGCTCGGCGGCGACTGGCGCGCAAAGCATTCCGCATGACACGCGATTACGATACGGCCATCCACGCCTATTTTGAGCAGATTGATGGCGGCGAGGAGCCGGGTGAACCGGAGGCGCTGCCGGAAGTGCTGTCGATCGGGCTGACGCGGGTGCAGGCACTGCGTTATGGGGAAAACGCTCACCAGGCTGCCGCGCTCTATTCCGCCGGCCCCAAGCTCTCGCCATTGGGCGGTGAAGTGTTGGGCGGCAAGGCGCTCTCGTACAACAACCTGCTGGACGTGGATTCGGCGTGGCGGGCGGTCAATGCGTTTGAGACGCCCTCGGTGGTGATCGTGAAGCATATGAATCCAACGGGAATTGCGAGCGGGCAATCGCTGGATGAGGCCTTCGAGGCGGCGCTGCAATCGGACCCGGTGTCGGCGTTTGGCGGGGTTATCGCGTGCAACCGGGCGGTGGATGAGGCGTTGGTGGAGGCGCTTGGCTCGCTGTTTGTGGAGGTCATTGTAGCTCCCAACTTCACCCAGGCGGCGGAAGAAATGCTTGCAGAGGCGCGCAAGAACTGTCGCCTGCTGCGCGTGCCAGAACGCCCGAATCTTTCGGCGTTGGAAGTGCGCAGCATTGTAGGCGGATACCTGGTGCAGCAGGCGGATGCTGGCGATCCGCAGGGGACTACGTGGCGCGTGGTGACGGAGCGCAAACCGACATCCGAAGAATTGCAGGCGCTGCGTTTCGGGTGGAGGGCGGTGCAATATGTCAAGAGCAACGCCATCGTGATCGCGCATACGCACGCGACCGTGGGGATTGGTGGCGGGCTGCCGAGCCGGGTAGACGCGGTGCGGCTGGCGGTGGAAAAAGCTGGCGAGCGGGCGCGCGGCGCGGCGCTGGCCTCGGATGCCTTCTTCCCGTTTGCCGACGGAGTCGAAGAGGCGGTCAAGGCGGGGGTGACATGTGTGGTTCAGCCTGGCGGGTCGATCCGGGACCAGGACGTGATCGCGGCGGCGAATGCGGCAAACCTGGCAATGGTGTTCACCGGGGTGCGGCACTTCCGGCATTAGGGGGATGGGAGTGGATGCGTTTGCCCTGGCGTGAGGCGACGAATATTTGTGCCGAGGGGGACGAGCCGGGTATACTAGCTATGCCGGGTGACAGCAGAAGCACAGCCGATCGCTAGTTGTGTTTGGGCGAGAACCATGTCACAATGAGGCAAGTGTTTTTAAGTAGCTATCTCTGAGTGCTGGCTTTACAGCACGGGTAGCTAGACTATCTCATCTCAGGAGGAAAAAGTGGCCAGTGTAACCTATCGTCATGTTTACAAGCGCTTTGGTGATGTAGATGCGGTCAGCGATCTGAATATTGAAATTCCGGACGGTGAATTTCTGGTGTTCGTAGGGCCGTCGGGCTGCGGAAAGTCGACGAGCCTGCGTATGCTGGCCGGCCTGGAAGAGATTTCGGAAGGCGAAATCCTGATCGGTGACCGCGTCGTGAATAATGTAGCGCCCAAAGATCGTGACATTGCGATGGTGTTCCAAAGCTACGCGCTGTACCCGCACATGACGGTGTATGACAACATGGCCTTTGGTCTGCGTCTGCGCCGGACACCCAAGCAGGTGATCGATGAGCGCGTGCGCGAGACGGCAGCCAGCCTGGGCATCGAAAACCTGCTGGATCGTCGCCCGCGTCAGCTTTCGGGTGGTCAGCGTCAGCGCGTGGCGGTAGGCCGTGCGATTGTGCGCGAGCCAGCCGTGTTCCTGCTCGACGAGCCGCTCTCGAACCTGGATGCCAAGCTGCGCGTGGAAGCGCGTACGTTCATCAGCAAGCTTCACCAGCGCCTGGGCACCACCTTCATTTACGTGACGCACGACCAGGTTGAGGCTATGACGATGGGCGAGCGCATTGCCGTGCTGAATGCCGGCAAGCTGATGCAGATCGATACGCCGACCGCCCTCTATGATCATCCGCTGAATGTGTTCGTGGCCGGTTTCATCGGCAGCCCCTCGATGAACTTCTTCAATAACAGCACCCTGCTGGAGCAAAACGGCAAGATGTACGTGGACACGGGTGTGTTCCGCGTGGAAGTTCCGCCGGAGCGTTATGAGAAGTATCGTCCGCATGTTGGCAAGCAGGTGGTGTTTGGCATTCGCCCAGAGAATGTCGCACACCCGGATTACCCGCCTGCGAACATCTTCCCGGCTGTGGTCGAGGCGAACGTGGACGTGGTCGAAGAAATGGGTCACGAGAAGATCGCCTACCTGGAAGAAGGCGGACGGACGTTCCTGGCCCGTATGGACCCGCGCTCGGATCTGCATGTGGGGCAGCGGACCGGCACCGTGTTCAACATGAGCGCGATGCACCTGTTCGACGCCGCCACCGAAGAAGCGCTGCAATAAGTGCGCCCTGCAAGGCGTACCAACTGATTGTTAGGCTTTGAGTTTGGGGCCGCCTGCGGAGTATGCCAGGCGGCCCCTTTTGTTGATTTGATTGGTTCAAAAACCCTGAGAGGCCCACTCATGACCCAAACGCCATCTTCTTTGCTACCGTATGATATCGGGCAGTTGGAAGCCGACTTGAGCCGCGCGCTCGAAGGCCCAGTGAAATTCGATCAGATGACGCGGCTACTGTACAGCACCGATGCCAGTAACTACCAGATCGAACCGATCGGGGTGGTATTTCCTCGCACCGCAGATGAGGTGACGGCGGTGCACAGCATTGCGACGCGGCACGGGGTGCCACTTCTGCCGCGCGGAGCAGGGAGCAGCCTGGCGGGACAAACCGTGGGCCATGCGCTTGTCATGGATTGTTCGCGTTATATGCGCGGTGTGGTAGGGATCAACGCTGAAGCGCGAACAGTCCGGGTTCAGCCGGGCATGGTGCTGGGGCATCTCAACCGGCAGGTGGCCTCGTTGGGGCTGATGTTTGGGCCAGACCCGGCCAGCAGCGACCGGGCTACGATTGGTGGATGCCTGGGCAACAACGCAACCGGGATGCGCAGCATTCTCTATGGCATGTTTGGGGATCATGTGCGGTCGGTGGATGTCGTGCTCGCTGATGGCACGCGGCTGCAGCTGGGTGCAGATACGGCGGCTCACCCGGTGAAAGAGCGAGTTGAGGCGGGCATTCGCGAGATTGTGACAGCCAACGCGGACGAGATCGTGCGGCGGTATCCCAAGACGTGGCGCACGGTATCCGGGTATGCGCTGAACAAGCTCGATCCGCAGCGGATCGACCTGGCCCAGCTGTTCGCCGGGGCCGAGGGCACACTGGGCACGGTGGTTGAGGTCGAACTGGGGCTGGTGGATCGCCCGCCGATGACGCGGATCGCGCTGGTGCACTACGGTGAGATGCGCGCGGCGCTCGAAGCGGTTCCTTCGATGCTGGAGGTGGAACCGTCGGCTATCGAGTTGATGGACAAAATGCTGCTGGACATGACGCGAGCACACCCGGAATTTTCGAGGATGCTCACATTTGTGGAGGGCGACCCAGAGGCCGTGCTGGCGGTCGAATTTTTTGGCAGCAGCGCGGCGGAACTGGCGGGCAAGGTGGAGCGGCTGCGGGAGTGCCTGCGGGCGGGCGGTCACCATGAGGCAGTTGTGGTTGCTGAAACTGCCGCGCAGATGGCCAACGTGATGAATGTGCGGAAAGCGGGCCTGGGTTTACTCATGAGTATGCGCGGCGACCACAAGCCGATTGAACTGATCGAGGACGCAGCGGTGCCGGTGGAGCACCTGGCCGACTATGTGGACGGGGTGCGGGAAATTGTGAGCAGCAACGGGGCCACCATGGCGGTTTATGCTCACGCCAGCGCGGGCTGCCTGCATATCCGCCCGCTGCTGAACCTGAAATCGGTGGAAGGACTGCGGCAATACCGGGCGATCGGGTCGGCGGTGGTGGACCTGGTCATGAGCTATGGCGGGACGACCAGCGGTGAACATGGGGAGGGCCTGCTGCGCGGGGAATTCAGCGCGCGGCTGTTTGGTCCCCAGCTTACCGAAGCGTTCCGGCAGGTGAAAGCGGCGTTTGACCCGCAGGGGCTGATGAACCCTGGAAAAGTCGTTGATGTGGGGCCGATGGATAATCCGGCTATTCTGCGGTACGGCCCGGCGTATACACTGCCGTATGCACCGGAAAAAACGCGCCTCGACTGGTCGGCGGATGAGGGATTCGCGGGCGCGGTGGAGATGTGTAACGGGGCCGGGGTGTGCCGAAAAGAGGGCAGCGGGGTGATGTGCCCCAGCTTCATGGCGACGCGTGACGAGGCCGACTCGACGCGGGCGCGGGCAAACGCGCTCCGACTGGCGATGATGGGGAGGCTCGGCCCGGACGGACTGGCCGACAGCCGGGTGAAAGATGTGCTCGACCTGTGCCTGTCGTGCAAAGCCTGCAAGGCAGAGTGCCCCTCACTGGTGGATATGGCCCGGCTCAAAGCGGAATTTACCGCAGCGTATTATGATGTACATGGAATCCCTCTGCGGGCGTGGATTTTTGGGCACATTCACCGGCTGAACCGGCTGGGCAGCCTGATGCCCGGTGCAGCGAACCTGGTGCTGAAGTCGGCTGTGGGGCGATGGGCGTTCTCGCGGCTGGGCGTGTCGACTCAACGGCAGTTTCCGCTGCTGGCACGTGAACGCTTCAGCGTGTGGTACAAGAAGCAAGGGAAGACTATTCGCCCGGAGGTTGCCGCCGATGGGTATCGACTGCCCATTTTAATCGCAGACACGTATACTGAATACAACATTCCGCGACTGGGGCAGGCCGTCGTGCGAATTGCGGGGGCGATGGGGCTGGCGCTGAAGGTATGGGGAAGGCGTGAAATCGACTGCTGCGGGCGTCCGTTGATCTCGAAAGGGCTGCTGGACGACGCACGATGGTTGGCGACTCGGAATGTCAAGCGCATGGCTTCGGCAGTGGCGCGCGGTGAGCGGTTTATGCTGATCGAGCCAAGCTGCGCGGCGGCTTTCCGCGACGAGTATCCTGACCTGGTGCCCGGTAAGCTGCGCGACGATGCGCGGCGGGTGGCCGGAGCCGTGATCACGGTGGAGGAATGGATCGCGGAGGCGGCTGAACGCGGGTTGCTGACGCCTGAGCAGTTCGACTCTACGCCGTGCGAGGTCGTTCTGCATGGGCACTGCTACCAGCGCGCGTTGTGGGGTACCAACGCGGCGCACCGGGCGTTGGGGTTGATTCCCAACTGCACGGTTTCGGAGCTGGATGACGGTTGTTGTGGAGTGGCGGGGAGCTTTGGGTTTGAGGCGGAACACTACGATCTCTCGATGGCCATCGGCGAGCAGCGCTTGCTGCCGGGAGTGCGTGCAGCCGAACAGGCGATCATCGTGGCAAGCGGGGTTTCTTGCCGCGAGCAGATCGAACATGGAACCGGGCGTGAAGCGCTGCACCCGGTTGAAGTGCTGGCGGCGCGGCTGCGCGGGGGACGGGAGTAGGCTGTCGGCGTGCCGAGCGGCTGTGCCGAATGGCTGTGCGGATCGGCCTAACAAGCTGAGGGAGTGAATTGGGTCAGGCAGCAGGGGGAAAGAAAATGGTGGAGCGACTAGAGAAGGCACTGGGTGACCTGGCTTCTGTTTCCGAAGCTTTTTCGCTGGTGACTTCGCCCGAAGAGGCGATGGGGGCAGCTCTCCATGCCGCCCGACATCTGCTTGGCTGGCCCCACACGGGAATCTGGATGGCACGCTCGCCGTGTGACTGGCTTGATCTTGGGGTGGTCGAGGCGCAACATGACATGCAGGGCCTGATGAGGCTGCGAATAGGGCAGGGATTGATCGGAAGAACTGCCCAACGTCGGGCAGCGGATGTGGTGGTTGGCGGGGCCTGGACGGAGGCAGACCAGGGCTGGGCCAAACTGGGCATACAGGCTGCGGCTGCCGTGCCTGCGATCTGGCACGGGGAATTGGTGGGCGTGCTGGCGGTATGGGACGAGGACCCGGCCCGCCAGTGTACGCCTGAAGGACTCCATGTGTTGACGGCCCTGGGGCGAATGTTCGCCGCGGCATACAGCTCGACCCTGCTGAGTCATGCGGTTGTGGGCGAACGGCGACGGCTAGGCGACGTTCATGGCGCGATCCGGGCAATCCTGGAAGAGATGGACCTGGATATCGGACTGCGAAAGGTGGCTCACGCGCTGCGCGATTTGGGGTGGCGCCAGGTGATGGTTGTGCTGTGCTCGGATGAAGAACAGATTAGCGAGGCGGTGGTGATCGGCGAGGTAAGCGTGTCGCCCCATGTTGGCTGTGATACGCTGCTGCCTGCCGAAATCTGGCAGCAGTTCCGGAATGGAGAGCTGGAATCGTACCGGTCCGATGGGGTGTATTTTGTGCCCGGAGAGCCGCGCGACGACCTCCACTGGCACGATCATGATGTGCTCTTTGCCCCTATGCGCCAGGGGACTGCACTGACCGGCATGGCGCGGATGAGTGATCCGCTGGATGGACTGCGGCCTACACCGGAAATGTTGTGGCTGGTGGATATTCTGGTCAGCCAGGCGGCGTATATCGTCGAAAACGCGCGGCTGCTCAACCAGGTGTCGCACACGGCAGCGCGGCTCGCCGAACAGGTGGATGAACTCTCGATGATTCGACGGGCAGACCGCGAACTCATATCCAATCTGGACATGGACCGGGTGGTGCGCCTGGCGCTGGACTGGGCCGTGCGGCGCACGACGGCGAGCACCATCGTGCTGGCATTGGTGACCGATGACGGGCGCGGACTGGTCCCGTACATGACGCTGGGGCCGGTGGGTGAGGCGATGAGCGTCTACAACGAGCGGAATCCGTGGCCGAGCGATGTGGGGGCGCTGGGACGTGCGGTACAAACCTGTGAAGTTCAGCGTGTGCGGCTGGGAGAGAGCGAAGAGACGGGGCGGCTTTTCCCGGCAGAGGCGCGGTCGATGTTGGTGGTTCCCCTGGCGATGCGCGGCGAAGCCTTGGGCGTGATGGCGCTGGCTTCTGAAGAGGATGACGGGTTCGACTCCAGTGACATCAGCTTCATGGAGCGGTTGGGGCAGCGGACGGCAGTTGCGTTGGATAACGCGCGACTCTACCGCCAGATGAAACAGATGGCCGAGGATACGGCGGCGCTGTATGCGGCCAGCCGCGCGATTTCGTCCACGCTCGAACGGGGCGAGGTACTGGAACGGATCGCGCGGACGATGGCGGAAACGCTTGGGTGCAATGGCGCGGTGATCTACGATCTGCGTGGCGAAAAAGGGGGCTGGCCCGTGTTGGCATCGTATCCGGTGGGGGAAATGACCGGCGATCTCTATGCACAGCCGGGAAGCCCGACACCAGATACTTCGGCTCAGCTCATGGCGCTGCTGCGTCGGGCAGCCGACGAGAGGCGACCGGTGGTGTTGAGCGCGGCGGATTCGATTTTGCAGCCGGAGGATCGTGAACAACTGGAACGCCACCAGGTCAAGACGCTGCTTCTGCTGCCGCTGATTGCGCAAGATGAGCTGATTGGCGTGGCGATGCTGACGGTCAGCCGGAAAGAGCGGCGGTTCAGCGCTAGCGATCTGGCAAAGGCGAATGCGCTGGCCAGTCAGGCATCGGTGGCGCTGCGGCAGGCCATGTTATACAACGAAGTGCTGGAACTCGAACGCATCAAAACCGAAATGATTCGGATGGCATCGCACGACATCCGGAATCCGCTCAACAATGTGATGGGCTACCTGCAACTGCTGGATCGGAGCCTGCAGAAGACAGGCATGACCACCGAGCAAAAGCAGTACATGGATCACCTGCGCAGCAGCACAACGATGATCAAATCGCTGATCGAAGACCTGCTGACATTGGAGCGGATTGAGAGCGAACGCGGCGGTGTGTGGCAGGTGTTCAATTTTGAGGCGCTGGTGCGAGAGGTAGTGGATGGGTCGATTCCTGGGGCGCAGCTCAAGAAACAGACGCTTACCCAGGCAGAGCCATGCGCGGGGCAATTGGTTCATGGTAATATAACTCAACTGAGGCAGGCGATCAGCAACCTGATCTCCAATGCCATCAAGTATACGCCGGAGGGTGGCCAGATTCATGTGACATGCCACCGAGACGGCGCACAGGTTCATTTTATGGTGCGCGACAATGGGTATGGCATCGCAGCGGACCGGCAGGCGCGCATGTTCGAAAGGTTCTACCGGGCGCGGATGCCCGGCACGGAGCATATTTCGGGCAGCGGGTTGGGGCTGAGCCTGGTGAAAACGGTGGTTGAGCGGCACGGCGGCAAGGTGTGGTTCGAGAGCGAAGAGGGGCGCGGCAGCACGTTTGGGTTCTGGCTGCCGGCGGCCCCGGCAGATGGAGCAGAAGGACGCGCTCAGAATGCGTAATGAGGCTATTGCGGATGACTGCCCTAGTAATCATGATCATGAGCGGACCGGATGACGGCCAGAAGATTTACCTGAGCCAGGAACATAACGACGGGACAATCGGAGCGGACGGGAGCTGGTCGCTGACCTGCGGACGGCGTGAGGAATGTGACATCAGCATCCCGTTCGATACGCAGGTCTCGCGCCAACATGCTATACTGCGAGTCATGCCGGATGGCGAACTGTGGCTGAGCGATGCGGGCAGCCTGAACGGGACGTTCGTCGATAACCGGCGGATCGAAAAACCGGTCACGATCAAGCGCGGGCAGTTGTTCAGGTTGGGACGTACGTGGGTGCGGGTCCAGCCGGAAGCGGATTGAGCCGGATGGATACGGTCAGCTTGCAGGATATCCAATTGTTGGCACGCCAGGAGTCGGCCCGACTGCACCACTATTTTGTGGGTGTCGAGCACCTGTTCATTGCGCTGACGCAACTGAAGGGTGGGCTGACGACGGCGGTGCTGGAGCATCACGGCCTGTCGCCGCGTTTCGTGCGATACAGCATCCGCGAGTCGGTGGGGCGGTACGAAGAGCGGCGGTTCTGGCCGGGTTTTCAAGAGACACCGCGCGCGGTTGAGGTGCAAAACCTGGCGCGGCGGTATGCCGGGCTACATTCGCCTTCGGAGCGCGACTTGCTGCTGGCGATTCTGGACGAGGGAGACAGCGTTGTAATCCGCGTGCTGAACGAGATGGGCGCGGACGTGACGGCACTCCGTCAGATGGCGGCTAACTGGACGACTCCGCTGCGACCACGTACGCCAGACGTGCCGATTCGCAGCGCGTTTCCGCTGGATGCAGAGCAAGAGCGGGTACTGCAGGCGATGTTTCGCGATTACCGAGAGGTAGAAATCGTGCGGGAGCTGGCCGACGGAAAAAGCGGCGCGCGGGTGCTGCTGGCGCGACCGATCAAGGCGGGCGGTTTACGCGATGCGGCGGTGGTCGTGAAACTGCATGACCGCGAGTCAATCTTGTATGAGCGGCGGCGGTACGATTTGCATGTGAAAGGGACGCTGCCGGCGAATACAGCGCGGCTGGTGGATGCGCCGATTGTCCCGGATGACTGCTCGCTCGGCGGGCTGAAATATACTTTTGTGGGGCGGATCGATGAAACCGAGCCGGTGAGCCTGCTCGATTTTGCATTGAAACGCGAGCCGCGCGAGATTTCGCAGTTGATCAACACCCTATTTGAGGTGTTTGGCCCGGCGTGGTATTTGCAAAACCAGCCCTTCCGGTTCGGTGTGTGGCGCGAATATGAACATGTCCTGCCGCCTGCGCTGGTGGTCCAGGTGGTGAACGAGCCGCAGCTGAGTGGAAATGAACGCGTCCTGGCTCCATTGGGCGCGTGGAGCCGGACCAATACGGTTCTGCCCGGCGAGGTGGTGGTTCTGCGCGGGTTTGCGGTCCAGAAGCTGGATGTCGAGCGGGATGTGCTGCACCTGGCGGCAGGCCCCCAGGCGGAAGCGGTGAATCGATCGGGGAAGGTGGAGGTGCGCGGGTTGGGACTGGAGCCACAGGACTCGCGGTACTTCCGGGGCGATGTGGTGGTCGAGATGGTGGGGCGGGTGGAAAGCACCCGCGATGATATTCTGATGAGGCAGGTTCGAGCGCTTGAGCCACCGTTTGATCCGCGTGACGTGTCAATCCCCTCACTGATCGATCAGATGGGCGACCTGCCGAACCCGCTGCATCGGGTGACAGCACTGCTGGAACGCCAGGTCAACGGGCACCTTTCCAGCATCCATGGCGATCTGCACCCAGGGAATATCCTGGTGGGGCTGCGCGGTGACGCGTGGCTGATCGATTTCTTCTGGGCACGTGATGGGCATACGTTGTTCGATTGGGCGCTGCTCGAAGTCTCTTTTCTGGTCGAAGTAGTGGCGCACTTTTCGCCAGCGGGATGGGCAGGGGCCTGGAGCATGGTGGCACTGCTGAAGGATATTCACGAGGGGACACAGACGTTTGAACGTCCACGTCACCAGGCGGCCCGGCTGATGAGCGTCATCGAGACGATCCGGGACATTGTGGAGCAATGCCTGGCCGTGCCTGGTCGATGGGCTGAATATTACATTGCGATTGCGCTGCTCGCGCTGCGGTGTTTGGGGTGGAAATCGCTGAGCGTGGATGCAAGGCGGCTGGCTTTCCTGGTGTCGGCGCTGGCGGTGGCAGAGGCACAGCAGGCGATCGGTGGGGACGATTTGGGCTGGATGACGAGCAGCAAAACGGACCTGGGGATGCAGGGGGGGCAATTCAACCTTTCGATGCTGGATAAAGACGACGATCCACCGACTGAGCAGTTCCGGGATCGGAAAAAGGATAGCGACCTGGACGACTGAAGCGGCGGGTCAGGGGCAGGGGATGTCGCGCGGGAGGGCGCTGCCATCGGGCGAGACGACTATCTCCCAACACGGCTGATCTGGGGAAAAGATGGAGAGCGGCAAACGGACGCTCAGATCGACACTGTCGATGCCGGGAACGGCGCTGGCGAAGTTGTAGCGCGCGGTCCCGGAATGTTGTTCGAGGGTGAGCACATAGTTGGCGCGGTCTGCGAAATGGTTGCGGGTGGTGGCGCGGCGGTATGACTGCGCGAGGGTAAACTCTGCCGGGCCGACCAGATCGACAGTTCCACCATTCAGGGCAAATGTGAGGGTGGCGGTCTCGCCTTCATCGAGACGGATGCCCTGGCCCGGACTCAGGCGCTGGCCAACGCTTTGATCAGCGATGAGCGGGATGGTCTGGCCGCTGCGGCGGATCAGCATGGCATCGTCGGAAAGGGTCGTGATGGTGGCCGCCTGCTGGACGTTGAAAGGTACAGTCAGACCGGCGAGGATGCCCAGGACGACAAAGACGCCACCCATTATGGCGGTGAGCCTGAAGGCGCGGCGAAGGTCACGTCGGCTGAGTTCCATTCGGGCACCTCTGGAAGGTGGCAAGGGGGCGTAGGTGAGCAAGATACGCCCCTCTTTTTGGTGAAACGCAATCAGCGGATCGCCCAGTGGGGCAGATCAGAACGGTATTGGCCGCTGCTATAGACATAGACCCAGGCGTCGTGATAGGGTTCCTCATTGGTGAACTGGTAGGCCCACCAGGCATCCATAATCGACAGGTTGACACAGCCGTGACTCTGGCGATAGCCAAAACGGTCGTGCCAATAGGTGCCATGCAGGCTTATGCCGCCGTCAAAATACATGACATAGGGGACTTCTTCAATGAAATAGAAGTCCACCTGACCTTCGGCTCCGCTCATCTTGGTTGCTTCCCACCGGTCATAGATGCGGAAAAGCCCTTCGTTGGTGCTCCAACGAGGCAGACCCGATGAGACGAGTGTCGCGTACACCATGCGGTCGCCTTCGTAAGCAACCATAGTCTGCTCAAATAGATCAATGGCAAACCACCGCTCGTCCGGGCCGATTTCTGCAGGGCGACGGATGGGGTGGACCTTGGCGACACGAATCTGCTGGACCCATTGGTTCGGCCCCACGAGCTACCACTCCCAGCCGTTCACATATTCGACGCCATAGATGTTCATCAGGGTGTAGCGCTGGATGACATCATACTCGCGGTAAGGCGGGCCGCCAGGATAACGGCTGGGGCGTGCTTCGGCCAGCATCCAGGCAAAGGGATGGGTAAGCGGCTCGTTCAATTCTACGCCGGAGAACTCGGACACATCGGCCCAAGTGATTTTGTCGGCTTCAACCCATTCGTGCCAGTTGATCTGAATCCAGCCATCGCGGGCATCGAGGACGGTCACATAATTGTAGCCCTTGGCCCATTCACGCACGGGATTTCCGTTTGGGGCGTCATAGATGGTAGCCGGGCCGATCAGCTTACGGTAGGACCGTTCCCATACGATCCGTTCCTGATAGGGAACCTGAGTCACCGGCGGGCTTGGCTGTTCGCGCATGGCCACTTCGGCGGCGCGCAGCTCGATGGCGCTCATGCCAGGGGTGGGCAGGCAGTCATTGGGGATGGGTGAATTGGTGGCGGCAGCCTGGGCTTGCAGCGCCGCGCACTGCTCGTCGCGACGATCGCCGGGAAAGGCATGGGCTGGAGAGACGGCAACGGCAAATAGTGCACAAAGGGTGACAGCGATCAGGACCTTGGGGTACATTACTACGGATACCTCACCTATTCGTAGAATCCTGTAAAAGGATAGCAACGATGCATGTGAGGGTCAATAGGCGGCACGCTGCGCATGGTGAACGGTGGGGTGACGTAGGATGGGCGGTAGTGCCAGAACTGAAGGATGGGCGGGGACCTGATGAGGGGCCGCCGAGATTGGCGTGTACAACCATCAACAATGGAACACTGGGGACGAACGATGAGCGGAAATGGAAAAGATAATCACCGGCGGGTTGTGCTGCGCGCTAAAGGACTGACCAAAGACCTGCCGTTGGGGTCGGTCGTGGTGCATGCGGTGCGCGGAGTGGACCTGGAAATTTATGAGAATGAAATGGTGGGAATTGTCGGCCCATCGGGCAGCGGCAAGAGCACGCTGCTCGGCTTGATCGGCGGGCTGGATTCGCCGACAAGCGGGCGGATCGAGATCGACGGGGTGGACATCACTCACATGAGCGAAGGGCGGCTGACCGAGGTCCGCAACGAGAAGATTGGGTTTGTGTTCCAGTTCTTCAACCTGGTGCCCACCCTGACGGCGCTGGAAAACGTCATGCTGCCGATTGAGTTCGCCGACCGGCCTAAGTTCCGGGCGGAGGAACGAGCGCGCGAGCTTTTGGGACTGCTCGGACTGTCTGACCGGCTGAATCATCGCCCGCTGGAACTTTCGGGCGGGCAGCAGCAGCGTGTGGCTATTGCGCGTGCACTGGCGAACAATCCGCCGCTGCTGCTGGCAGACGAACCTACCGGCAACCTGGACTCGGAGGCGTCGGCGGTGGTGCTGCAGGCGCTGCGCGATGTGTGGCGCGAGACGGGAACGACAGTGGTCCTGGTGACCCATGATCCTGAGCTGGCGGCGCAGATGGGGCGGGTGCTGCACCTGGTGGATGGCCGAATCGTCGAGGGGATGCACCAATCATGAGTAATGCCGGTGAGATCGCTGGACGCAGGCAGGTGTTTGGCGGGTGGTTGAAGTTCGCCCGGTTTGCGCTGCTTCATTCGCTGCGCGATATGTGGCGAAGCCGGGGACGCACCGTATTCGCGTTGATCTGCGTGGCGACAGGAGTCGCGGCGGTTGTGGCGCTGCGTTCGCTAGCGTTCATGATCGGGGATGAATTGACGACCAGCCTGGCCGAACTGAACCGGGGTGATATCCGGATTTATGCTACGCGCGAAGTGCCTGAACTCATCACGCTTTCGGCGCAGAATTCGCCGGTCTTCACGGAGGAAACCACCGACCTGATTCGCCAATGGGCGGCCCGTGAGCGGGTCGAGGTGAACATGGCACGGCTGGGCGGCGGAGCGCAGGTGCGCGTGATCGATCGGGGGAAGGCGCGCACGGCACGGGCGGTCATCACGATGTATGTTGAGCCGAAGACCTATCCCTTTTACGGATCGGTTCGTTTAGACGAGCCTGCCGGGCTGGGGCTGGGCGATGTGTTTCCTGACCGCGCCGCGAGCCGTCCTGAGGTGGAATTTGCCCTGGCGCGAGCAGGCGCGGTGGGCGCGATGATCGGCCTGCCGGACAGCGGATGGAGTGTGTATCCACTGCACCTGGCGGCACACCCGCGCCCTGTCGTGATTTCGCGCGGACTGGCCCGGCAAAGCGGTATGGGGCTGGCGGTGGGTGACGTGCTGCGACTCGGCGCTTCGGAGGTGCTGTACCAGGTGAAGGGAATCGCCTCGGCAGATGCGGAGACGGTGCTCTCCAACCCGATAGCGGCCTTCGTGGGGACGTATCTGTACCTGCCGATGGACGACCTGCGCCTGCACGGGGAGCAAGCAGTGCCGGACCAGGTGTTTCTCAAAGTTCCGTTGGGGCGCGATATCGAACAGACCGAGCGGCGGCTGATTGCATTCCTTCAAGCCCGCACGGGAGCGGAGACAGACATCGCGGAGAAGCTCAGCCGGGATAATGTCCCTGAACTGGAACGGCAAAACGCTGAAATCGCAGACGTGATCGACGATATGATCCTGGTGTTGGGGCTGTCGTCGCTGCTGATCGGCGGGATCGGCATCGTGAACACGATGCTGGTGGTGGTGAGTCGGCGCACGCTGGAGATCGCCGTGTTGAAGACGCTCGGACTCAAAGGGTACCGGGTGACGCTGCTGTTTCTGGTCGAGGCGGCGCTGATGGGAGTCATTGGCAGCGCGGTGGGAATCGTGTTGGGCGTGATTCTCAGCTATTTTGTGCGCGATGTTGGTGAAGCGGCATTTCACTCGCTTTCGCTGGGGTGGCGGATTTACCCAGAGGCCATGCTGAGCGGGCTGTTTCTGGGGATGATCATGACGGTTCTGTTCGGATTCCTGCCGACGCTGATCGCCGGGCAGGTGCGACCTGCGATTGTGCTGCGGCCCAATGAGGCGCAGATGCCGGCTGCTGGCCTGTTGCAGACGCTGCTCACGCTGATTGTGATGATTGTGGTGTTGGGGTTGCTGGTGGGGACGATCATTGAAGAGGCGATTTCCTTTCCGCCGGAGGCGATGCTTGCCGGGGCGGGCGGGTTGGTCGGTATGTTTGCCGGGGTGATCATCGGCAATTCGGGTATTGGGCGTCCGATCCCAGCTCATTACCGGTTCCGGTTACCTCGCCGGTTTGACCGACTTGATTCATGGCTGACGGGGGCGGCGGGGGCGCTGACGGCATGGTTACCCGGCGAGCAGGACCCACACGAGCGCGGACGCATGGTCATCACTGCCGGGCTGCGCGGCCTGCGCCAGGTTTTGCTGGCCTATGGTGCGCTGGCAATCGGGGCGGCTCTGGCTTCGGGCATCCTGCTGGTGGTGAGCGAGGTCTGGCTGCCGTTTGGGATTGGCACCGTCAAGCCTGCGAACGATATTGTAGCGGCTGCGCGACGTTCGGACGCGGCGTGGGTGGTCGCCTGGATGGGCCTAACCCTGGGTATTGGCGGGCTAATCCGGTGGCTGGCGCGTTCGTTGGCGGGAATGTTGGCGATGGTGACGCTCGGCGCGACGGTGGGTGGCG
>DAOUFU010000108.1:0-17789 GCA_034429275.1 Anaerolineae bacterium
ATATGCGCCGTAGCCATCGCCCGTCACCGAGCGCGCCAGCCCGTCGATTGCACGTGTGAGCCGTTCATCCCCCCACACGCCCAGATCCAACAGTGCCCGCACCACGTTACCCCACAGGCAGTGAATCGCAGTGCTTGGCGTCCCTTCTGCCGCAATCGCCCCCGCCTGGGTCTGCGCATGGCGAAAAACGTATTCAACCGCCCGGTGTACCCGCTCATCTCGTCCATCCGCGCCCAACTGCGCCAGGAAAATCACAGACCACAGCGTGCCCTGATATTTGGGCCAGTACCCCGCGCCGGGCTTGACCCAGTAACCTTCCTCGGCCTGCGCCGCCAACATGACCGGCACCGGGCCGGCATTCATAACCTGCGCCTGCGCGGCCTGCACCTCTGGGTCGTCCGCCGGGCAGCCCAGCAGGTCGCGCAGGGTGAAATAACGCACACCAGGGTTATTCGGGTCCAGCTCCAGCAGCCACGGGAGCGGATTAGCCTTGAGTGAGTGCTGCCACATGAGGGTGTCTCCGATCACTACGCCACCGGCTCAGCAGGCCATTTTGCAGGGGTCGATTCAGCCCTGATTGGGCGCTCTGCCGGGTTTCGAAGAAGTAGCGCTCGAACGCTGCCGGAGTGTAGCTTTCCGGGGCTGGCAAGCGCCGGCATTTAGGGAGACTGGTCAGCAGAAGCCTGCACACTCATCATACGATTAAATCACACCGAGGGACAACATCTGACTCTCGCCACCACACAAAACGCCCCCTGGCCGTGTGACCAGGGGGCGTTCCTATAGCGGGGGCAGGATTCGAACCTGCGACCTCCGGGTTATGAGCCCGACGAGCTGCCACTGCTCTACCCCGCAGCAGTCACGCGATCATACCACTGCCGGCTAATGCCCGTCAAGGCCGAGATTATGCTCGCAGCAGGTTAATCCGCTTCGGCAGCAGGCTCTTCGCGGATGTCGCGCTTGTCGTCCTCGCCGCTTTCTTCCGGCGCGGGGATCAAACGCGTCAGTCGGATCTTGCGAATGCGCCGGTCGTTGACACCCAGGACCTCGATGTGAACCTGATCTGTTTCGAGTGTCTCGCCGACCTGCGGAACCTTGCCAAGCTGGCTGAAGATGTAGCCGCCCAGCGTGTCGCTTTCATCGGTAGGCAGGTTCAAATCCAGCAGGCGGTTCAGATCATCCAGGTCGATGCTGGCATCACAGATGACCTCGGTATCGCTGATCCGCTGGTAAACTTCCTCTTCGTTGAGGTCGTATTCATCGCGGATTTCACCCACGATTTCTTCGATCAAATCCTCCAGGGTGACCAGACCCGCCGTCCCCCCATATTCATCAACCACAATCGCCAGGTGAATCTTGCGCTGCTGAAGCTCAGTCAGCAGATCGCCCGCCTTCTTGGATTCCGGCACAAAATGCGCCGGGCGGAGCAGATCCGCGATGGGGCGATCCAGGCTGCCGGCACGCAGCACTTCGAGCAGATCTTTGGCATAAAGCAGGCCGCGAATATGATCGATGGACTCCTCATACACGGGGATTCGCGAGTGCCCCGCCTGCGTGATGATGGTCAGCGCTTCGTCCAGGCTGGCCTTGATATCGATGGCGACCATATCGATTCGCGGCACCATGACTTCGCGCGCGACGGTATCGCCAAACTGGAAGATGGAGTAGATCATTTCCTTTTCTTCATCTTCAATCGCGCCGCCCTCTTGCCCTGCATCAACCATCATTTTGATCTCTTCTTCGGTGACCATCGAGGACTGGCCCAACCCCACAAAGGGCGCGGCGAAATAACGGCTGATCCACTGCAGCAGGCGAAGCACCGGAGCCAGCAAACTGACCAATGCGCCCACCAGGCGAGTAACCCTCAGTGAGATACCGTTGGCGTGCCCCATGGCGATGGTTGTGGGCAGCAGTTCGCCAAAAACCAGGGTCACCAGGGCGACCACCAACATCACCCCGCCAAAAGCAATCAGATCGACGGCCAGCGGCCCGATCTTACGAGCAGCCAACTCATCGTGAAGCGGAGGAACCAGGGTGGCCGCGGCGGTGACGGCGATAGCAAAATGCAGCACCAGGTCAACGATCTGCTGAGACGACAGCAGGCGGGTCGCATCACTGGAAAGCGTATATGCGTGCTCGGCAGAGGTTCTGCCTGATTCAGCCCACTCTTTCAACACAGGTTTTTGGGCGTTGATCAGCGCAGCATAAGCCATCGTCAGCACGGCGTTAACGGCAATCAGGCCCAGCAGGGCCAGTAAACCGTACAAACTATCATCCACTCAGGTTTACCCCCGTGAAAGCGAGCAGAAAGGAGCACGCGCTGTCGCTGCTCAGCTGCTCAATCGATCCTGGCCCGGAAGGGCCGCTGTGAAACAGGGCGTGGAAAACAGCAGCCGCGCGCGGCTGGCGCACTGTATGAGGAGAGGGAGGTTCTGAAGAATCGTCGAGCACTTTTCGCATTACAGTGAACCGTCAGATTGACAATCGCATGAATGAAGAGTGAGTCACTAGCTTCAAGCCGCGATCTTGTCGGCATTGTACCATAACTGCGTTTCAGGGCAAAGCACGATTTACAGTCTTGACTACGGTTTGGTATTGTCCACACCTCTTTGTTTTATGATTTTAGTGGTAGTAGTAGAAACCTGTGGATATGTGCATAAATCTGATTGACTTGCGGTGTCCTGGCCGTGGATTGGCCCCGTTCCCCCATATGTGGTGGCAGAATCGCGCCCAGCCCCTGCATATTTCCCACAGGTATCCCACGCGCGCGGGATACCTGTGCTGACTCTATCCACAGGCGCTGCACATAACCCGCTGCAGTTATGCACACTGTTGACAGGCGAAGAAATGCGCACATCTGGGCGATTTTTGGGCTGGCTATATATGGCGGACGGCCTGGAAACGATCCGCCATATATGGTCTGTTGGTTTTTGCGTTGGATATGTGGGTTACGGGTTATCCTCAGTTTCGACATGCTCTCGACAGCGCCCATCCACAGGGAAAAATAGACGGCTCAAGACTCCGCCTTCGCCCGGTCCTCTACCCCCACAGATGGTAGATCTCCGACTGGCCACACCCCCATATCTGGCGTGGATGTGCCGCGCGGGATTCCCATGTTAACACGCCGGAGCTTCTTGATCCTGTTGATAACTGGAAACGGGGCGCGAGATCTCGTCGCAATGCGGCCAGGTTCGTTGGGGAACAATGAACAGTGCCGGGGCACTGCCCGGCACTGGCGATTTCGTCCACAGGGAGAGATAGCGGGAAATCAGTCTTTCGAGAACAGGTAAATTTGCCGGCGGATGTCGCCCATCTCGCGGCGAAGTTCCTCGTCAGACTCGATCTGCTCGGCGATTTTTTGGAAACCGTACAGAACGGTGCTGTGATTGCGTCCACCGAGCGCCTTGCCGATCTCCGGGTACGAGGCTTCGGTGATTTCGCGCGCCAGGTACATGGCGATCTGCCGCGCGCGCACGACATCTTTGGTGCGCTTTTTGCTCAGCAGGTCATCCAGCGAAAGCTGGTGATAGGTCGCTGTCGTTTTGAAGATGCGGTCCAGGTCGGGCGTCTGCTGCATCAACGGGGCGAGCGTATTAGTTGTCTTGGTCAGCACGTTCTGGGCCAGGGCGACTGTCAGCGGCTGACCGGTGAGCGTGGCACGGGCCAATATCTGGGTGAGCAGCCCTTCAAGCTCACGGACGCTTTGAGTGGCCTGTTTCGCAAGCAGCGCGGCGACCTCATCCGGCAGGGGAGTGCCCTGGGCTGCCGATTTGCTCTTGAGGATCGCCTGCCGCGTCTCTTCTACCGGCGGCTGCACGTCGGCCAGCAGTCCACCTTCCAGCCGCGAGCGCAGCCGGTCATCCAGCTTGGTGAGGGCGCGCGGGTGCTGATTGCAGGCCACCACAAGCTGGCCTTTGCGAGCGAAAATGGCATTGAAGGTGTGGAAAAATTCCTCTTCCGAGCTGGTTTTGCCCGCCAGGAATTGAATGTCATCCACCATCAACACGTCGGCGCTGCGATATCGCTCACGCAGTTGCTCGGTGGTGTGATCGCGAATGGCCGCGACCATCTCATTGGTAAACTGTTCTGCCGTCACATAGACCACGCGCTTGCCGGCTGCCTCGCAGACGTGACCGATGGCGTGCATCAGGTGTGTCTTACCCAGGCCCGTGCCGCCATAAAAAACCAGCGGGTTATACGTTGTGCCTGGGGCCTGGGCGACTGCCTGGGCCGCCGCACATGCAAACTGGTTGCTCGGCCCGGTGATGAAGCTGCTGAAGGTATAGCGCCGGTCGAACGAGGTGCTGGCGGCGACTGGCCCCGACTGGGGGCGCGGCGTACTGCGCGGCAGATCGCGGAAACGCGGGTCCCATTCCGAAATGTCGGGCATCTCCACCGGGGCGGAAGGCTGTGCAGCCGCCGCTTGAGGCGCTGCCGCTTGGGGCGCTGCCGCCTGGGATACTTCCGCCTGTGGTGCTACCGCTGCCGGGCTTTCGGTGCCCGGCGTGCCGATGCTCTGCGCGGGCGCAACATCCTGGTTTGCCGCTGAAGCAGGCGTTGGGGCCGCCGGTTCCGCGCTGGTTGCGGCCCCGGTGAGAGCGTCTGCGCTCGCTGGGGCTGCTGCCGGTACTGCCGCTGGCGTGCTAAAGAGCGGCCCCGCCGGTGTGGCATCAAGCTCGGCCAGCGGGCGCATAGGGATATTCACCATGTAATTGACCTTGACGGCCCGTCCAAAGATGCTGCTCAGCGCCTGTGGGACGACCTGGCCGAGGTGCTTCTCCAGCCAGTCTTTTGCATAGGCATGACGCACACGGATTGTGAACTCACCGTCCTCATAGGCGACGACTTCCGACCCTTTGAGCCAGGTGTCGAAGGTGGCGCGGTTGAGTTGCAGTTGGAGTTGGCCTAATGTCGCGTGCCAGGCATCTTTAGGGCTTAACATCGTGACCTCGGTAATGAGCAACAAAAACCTAATACCAGGCGCACAAAACGCCTCGCACCCAAACGGCTATTCAAATCAGCGTCATTTGTCGAACGAACCCAGTGTCTCAAAACTCCGCCGGGCACGGCCAGGGGCCTGTGCTGGCGGTGATGCAGATGGCCCGGAAGTCGCCACCGTGGCTGAGTGGTCATCCGGTGTGGAGAGTACCGCCCCCTCTGCATTGGAGTAAAAAAATTTTACCAGATGTGGAGAGGAGTCTCAACAGGATTCGCCCCTTCAAACCTTAAAGAATCGAATTTTTTAAGATTCAGGAATGGACTGACTCTGGTTTGTGAATCCCAACCGGTGACACAGGATTGGCATCTGGCGAGTCGCAGATTTCATAATCGCCATATCTGGGGGGTGGGCAGACCAGGGGGCACGACATAAAGGGGTGTGTGGTATATTTGGGATAAAAATGGCTTATCCAACCTTAAAATTTTCGCCAAATCTGGAAATTTTAAGATTCGGATTCCAAATGCAAAATTGCGAATCACGACTTTTTGACCGGGCTTTTTGGAAAAAGTGTTCTATAAGCTGCGAAAAGCTGTTCTGTGAGTCCGGACCAAACAACAGTCTCAATGGGGTAAATGGTTCTGGCGGCCTTTCAGTGGAGATACTGCAGGGGCGCGTATCTCGCCGCGCCCCTTGCTTCGATGATGCTGCTATTTGCCGCCCTGCTGTTCATCGCCGGGCAGGCCAAACAGGTAGGCGCGGTGCTTGGTGTCGAGCGCGTTGGATAGGGTAGTCGCTCCGCGCGGGTGCCAGACCAGGTAGATATCCTTCACGAAGCTGTGGATCAGTTCCAGCGCCAGGGCGTCAAAATCGGTATGCTCGATATCCGCCTGCTGACGAGGCCACCCATAGCCCCAGGCGAACCACGAGCGGTCCGAGAAGATGATGAAGTCGTAGAAGGCCTCACCTTTGGGATCATCGTTGAGGAACACGGCGATGCGCCCGCACGGCTCTTTGAACTGGGCCGACGTGATGCGCGCTTCGTCTACCACGCTAGGCCGGGCGAACCCTCGCAGCGGCACAAAGATGATGCTCCAGTCTTCGATGAATATCTGGAAGCCCTCGTAACCGCCGCCTGCCGGGTGAACCAGCCGCCGCGAGCGCCCGATCCCCGGCACTCCGAAGGTGGATAGTTCGTCCAGCACGCGCTCAAACGCGCTGTACAGGCGATCGGAGAAATCCTTGACCAGCTTTTCCAGGGCAGTGGTGGTTTCTGTGCGCTGGGTCATGAGCGTATTTAACTGGCCCAGCAACTGTTGTCGCTGTTCTATGCTCATCATAGGGGCTTTTTACCTCTGTTTGAACGGTTGGTACAAATGCATTGTGATTCAAACTATCACTTTGCGCAAGCGGCCCCGGCAGCAGGGGGAGCCTAGCGCGAATCGCGTCGGCGCTGGAGGGCGGATCGGAGCGTGTGCCAACTGTTGCGCACCACCAGCGCCACGATCACCAGCAAGGCGAACACGGCGATCACGACCCCGTCCTGGTCCCGGTCTTCTTCGTTCCGCCCTAGCTCTGCCGAAGAGGTGGTTGAAGCGAGAATTGGTGATGAGCTTTGTCCGGGGATGAACGCGGGCAGTATGGCCGCCACGCTGGCCCGGTCGGCGCGGTTGAGGACCAGCGTCGCCGGGGCGAGCTTCTCAAAACGGGCGGCTTCTTCCGCCTCGATCGGGATGCCTGGCGAGAGGAAGATCACATAGGCTCCCCGCGCGTGCATGTCCGCAATCACGGCATCCAGCGACCGATCGGCGGTGCGGGTGGTGGCGTACCGGTCCAGCAGCAGAACAGAATAGCCGTTGAGGCTGACCGCGGCGTAGGGCGGCGCGCTGTGTGCCCGGTCGTACCAGCCGTAGTCCGGGGCCGGACCCGCCAGAATGACCCCGGCGACCGGCCCGGCCTCTTGTCGAGATGCAGTCGGTGTGTCGGGATCACTTTCGGGCAGGCGAATCCAGATGTTCAGCAGCAGGCACGCGCACACCACAATCACGAGTGTGGCCGTCAGTCCGGGGTACCAGCGCCGCCTCACGATACCGCCTCCATCCGGGGATAAAAGGGGCGTATTCGCTACGCCCCATAGTCTGACGATGATCGGAATGCCCGCATAGCGCCTTCTCCGGCGGTTCGGCGGAGGTTAGAAGCCGGTCAACTGGCTGAGATCGGCCCTGCCGCGCGCCAGCGCTGCGATCTCTTGCAGCAGGCCCAGCCGCGACATGCGCACGGCAGGGTCCTGGGCGTGGACCATGACCTTCTCAAAATAGCTCTGGATGACCGGCACCAGCGGCTGGAATGCCACCAGGAACTCGGCCACGTTGTGATCGGCTCCAAGCTGACCAGCGGCAGCGATAGTGGCCGCATACAGCTCGCCTTCGATCGGGTCCTCAAAGCGGGACGGATCGATGGCGTAGCGCTGCGGCTCCGGGCGCGTGATGCGCACGCAGCGCGCGTAGTTATCCAGCAAGGTCTCCCAATCGTCGCGTTTGACCCACTCGGCCAGCGCGCGGATGCCCTGCATCGCGCGCACCGGCTGGGCGCTCTGCTCCGCCAGCACGGCGGCGATCACATCGTGCGGCCAGCCCTGTTCGTGCAGCCAGACATCCAGCCGCCCGGCAATGAAGGCGATGACCTCGGCCTGGGTCGCGTCTGTGACCGGGATAGGCTGTTCTTCGGCCACCTGCGCGACAGCCTCCCGCAGGTCCAGGTCAATTTCGCGCGCCAGCATGATCTGAATCACGCCGAGCGCGGCGCGGCGCAGCGCGAAGGGATCGGCGCTGCTGGTGGGCGCCAGCCCTGCTGCAAACAACCCCACCAGGCTGTCCAGCCGGTCGGCCAGCGCCAGGATCACGCCCGGTCGCGACGACGGCAGGTTGTCCCCTGCATATCGCGGCAGCCAGTGTTCGAAGATGGCATCGGCGACGGATTCGGGTTCGCCCTGCTTCAGTGCATAATAGCGTCCCATGATCCCCTGGAGCGAAGTCATCTCGACGACCAGGCGAGTCGCCAGGTCCGCCTTGGCCAGAGCGGCGGCGCGCGTCGCTACGGCGATCTCGGCCTCCGAGGCTCCCACCAGAGTCCCAATGACCGGGGCCAGCCGGACCAGGCGTTTGCTCTTGTCCAGCATCGAGCCGAGCTTTTCCTGGAAGGTGAGGGTATCCAGGCGCGGCAGGTACGAATCGAGCGGCTGCTGGATATCGGCGTTGTAGAAATAGTCGGCATCGGCGAAGCGCGCGCGCAGGACGTGCTCGTTGCCCTCGATCACCTGGTCAAGGTGCTGGTCGTCCCCGTTGCGCACGGCAATGAAATAGGGCATCAGCTTGCCCGCCCCATCCTGAACCGGGAAGTAGCGCTGGTGTTTGCGCATCACGCCGATCAACGCCTCGCGCGGAAGCGCCAGGTGCTTTTCCTCGAACGAGCCGCGTAGGGCGGTCGGGCATTCCACCAGGTTGGTGACTTCATCCAGCAGCGCCGGGTCGTCCGGGATGGTGCCGCCCACTTCCGCGGCCAGCGCCGTAGCCTGTTCCCAGATCACGCGGCGGCGTTCTACCGGGTCGAGGATCACGCCCTGCCGCGCCATCGCCACAAAATAATCGCTCACGCTGCTCAACGGCAGATTGGGCGAGCCGAGTGGGCGAATGCCGCGCGTGCGCGGGTCGGCGGCGATGCCTGCATAGCTGAAAGGAATCGCCAGCCCGCCGAACAACGCGACCATCCAGCGAATCGGGCGCGAGAACGCGATACCCGTCTCATTCCACCGCATAGCCTTGCCAAACTTGATGCTGGCGATCAGGTCGGGCAGCGCCTCTGCCAGCACTTCCTGAGTGGGGCGACCGACTTCGCGCACGGTGGCAACCACGTATTCGCCGCCGTCGATGGCGCGCACGGTGAGGTCTTCCACGCGGAGTCCCTTGCCTCGCGCGAAGCCCTCCGCCGCTTTAGTGGGCTTGCCATCGGCATCGAAGGCGCGGTTGGCGGGCGGCCCTTTGACCAGCGTTTCCTGGTCGCGCTGGCGCAGCGCTACATCCCTGGCGTGAACCACTAACCGGCGCGGCGTACCCATCACGCGAATCTCACCGTGATCGAGGCGCAGGTCATCGAACAGGGCCGGGGCCAACGTGTTGAGCTGGTCCAATGCGGCGGCCAGGTCGGCGGCAGGCAGCTCCTCGGTGCCGATTTCGAGCAGCACATCGGTAGGAACGGTCGGTGCGGTGAGCGGTAGCGCGTGCGGCAGCCGGACCGTTTGCTCGTGGGCTGACGAAGAGGCGGTACGCATCAGGGGATATTCCAGGCGCTGGCGCTGTTCGACATAGGCCTGGGCGACATTGCGCGTCATCTCGCGCATATTGCGGAAGTAGGCCGCCCGTTCGGTGACGCCGATTGCGCCGCGCGTATCGAGTACGTTGAACAGATGGCTGCATTTGAGCACGTAATCATAGGCCGGGACAATCAACCCGGCGGCCAGGGCACGCTCATGCTCGTGAACGTAGACATCATACACGCGCCGCAGCCCTTCCACGTCGGCCACCTCAAAGTAGTAGGTGCAGTGTTCGATCTCGCTTTGCAGGCGCACATCGGCATAGCGAACCTTCTCGGTCCAGTCGATGTCCCACACCGCGTTTTTGCCTTGCAGCGCCAGCACGATTCGCTCCAGCCCATAGGTGATCTCGACGCTGACCGGCTCCAGGTTGATGCCGCCCGCCTGCTGGAAATAGGTGAACTGGGTGATCTCCTGCCCGTCGAGCCACACTTCCCAGCCCAGGCCCCACGCGCCCAGCGCGGGTGATTCCCAGTTGTCTTCCACAAACCGGATGTCGTGCTGGCGCGGGTCAATTCCCAGCGCTTCCAGGCTTTGCAGATACAGCTCCTGCGGGTTGCCCGGATCGGGCTTAAGGATCACCTGGTACTGGTAGAACAACTGCATCCGGTTGGGGTTCTCGCCATAGCGTCCATCATCGGGGCGCACGCTGGGTTCCAGGTAGGCGACATTCCAGGGTTCCGGCCCCAACACCGAAAGCAAAGTGGCGGGGTTCCCTGTCCCAGCGCCAACCTGAATGTTGTACGGATGCCAGATCAGGCAGTCGTGCTGCGCCCAGAACTCGTCCAGCTTGAGGATGGCTTCTTGAAAAAGCGGTGGTTTGGACATACAGTGGCCCTCGGTGGTTAACGATGTGTGCTCGCGGGCGGCTCATGGAATCGCCCATCGCCGCGCATTATAACAAAGAGCGCCGCACACGTGTACAGGATTGGGTGATTTATACCAGGTAGTATTGACATTTGTGCTCAGAACATTCGCCTTTTCATCCGTAAATGTCAACACGGACTATAAAGGCGGCCACCTGCCAGGATCGGCGGCGTGCACAGTATAGGGAGCGTCACCGGGGTCGAATTCGGCCCGCGTGATGGCATAGCCGGGGAGATGTGTGCCGTAGGCGGCGATCAATCCCTGCGACGTCATGCCGAGCTTGCGCATCACCTGTTCCGAGGCAGTGTTGCCGGGCACAAACACCGCGATGATGCGCTCCAGCCCTAGCTGCTCGAAGCCGTAGCGCAGACAGGCTCTCGCCGCCTCGGTCGCGTAGCCCTGTCCCCAGTAGGATTTCCCAAACCCGTAGGCGACTTCCACCGTGGGCGGCGTGATGCCCGGCGTGAACATCAGCCCGGCCTGCCCGATGAATTCCCCACCAGGGCGGCGTTCCACCGCCCACAGCCCGAATCCGTGCTCGCGGTACGAGGTCAGGTAGTGCTCAATGGCCGCCGCCCCTGCCTCGCGGGGCCGCGGGACGCCGCCCGGCAGGTATCGCATCACGTCGGGATCGCTGAGAATCGTGGCGTAATAGGCGTCCAGGTCGTCAGGGGTGAAAGGGCGCAGCCGCAGCCGCGCCGTGTCGATCAGGTGCATGGGAGGCTCTCTTTGGATTGGATCAGGGCATGCGCCGGAAAAATGTGCCCACAAAATCAACGGCTTCCGGCTCCAGCGCGGCAGAGGCATCTGCATCACCGCTGAGTACCGACAGCAGAAACGCGGTGGTGACATGGTTGATCAGGTCATGAACGCGCGCCATATCCCACACTTTATCGGAGCATTCATCGAACAACCCCAGGCTCCGCGCGACTGCCGGGCAGTCGTCCACAAAAATGTAGTGATCGGCATTTTCGAACACCAGCAGCGCTTTGCTGCGGCTGCCGATCTGCTCATAGACCGGGTACGCATCGGTGAGCGGTGAGGTGGTCTGGTCCTCCGACCCCACGATCACCAGCGCGGGGGCCGAGACGCTGGCCAGCCCTTCCGGCCCATAGATGGGACCGGTCGCCGGGGCCATGAGCACCAGCGCTGCCACGCGCGGATCGGTGGTGGACGGCCACAGCCCAGCCGGGGTGGCTTCCAGCCCGCGCAGCGCGGCGACCTGATCGGCGGCTTCGGCCAGCAGGCAGGCGTAGTCAAAATCCTGCTGATGGCTCGCCTGGTCGGACCGGGGCAGCGGCACATCGGCCAGCTCCGGCCCCGGTTGGTACTGCTTCCGGAGCGGGTTGGCACACCACGCGGCCAGCCCGTCAAAATTGAGCCGCGCGCCGCCCACGCCCAGGGCCGTATACCCGCCGAAGCTGTGCCCCATCACCGCGATCCGGTTTGTGTCGATGGCGGCTCTCAGGTCGTTCTGGGCGGCGTCCAGCCCATCGACATAGGCGATGACACGCAGCAGGTCAAGCGGGCGCAGGGCGAAATTGGTCAACACCGCGCTGCCAAAATTCGCCCGGTTCAACAGAAAGTCGATCAGCGTGTTGCCGGGGTGATCGACCGCGATCACAACCATGCCATAGGAAGCGAGGTGCTCGGTCAGGAACAGGCTTTGCAGGCGCACGCCCCGGTTGCCGTGCGAAAACAGCACCAGCGGATAGGGGCCGTTGGCTGTGTCCGGCACCGCATCGCGCAAGGCACGGCCCTCCAGCGTGAAGGCGGCGATCGAATAGGTGGTTCTTTCCTCCAGACCGTCGGGGTTGAGCGCAGGATACCACACGGTCGCGCTGAGCGGCGCGCCCTGCCCATCCTCGATGGTAAAATCTCGCGTGCCGACAGCCCACGGTCCGCGCTGCGCATAGGTCGGAGCGTCGGGCCTCTGTGCCCCGGTTTGAGCAAAGGCGGGAACCGCAAACACAGTCAGCAGTGCCAGCCCCATCACGACAATCGCCAATCCCCGGAATCCGCTAGAAGATGGCATAGGTGATGTTATCCTTATATATAGATGTCATGGTGAATACCTCGCAGCGGCACCCGGCCCCTCACCGTTCTTCGCGGCGCAGCCGCCGAAGGAACTCGACGCTTTGCAGGCGCTGTTCCAGCACAAAGGCGATATACGACAGCATCAGGCGTTCCAGTTCCAGGTGCAGCGGGCCGGGCAGGTTCAGCACGCGCACCGCTTCCCAGGGATGCGTTTGCAGGTAACGCAGCGTTTTGAGTTCGGTCAGGCTGATCGGTGTTCCCCGGCTCATGCCCGCATAGTGATCGGGGCAGATCACACCGCCATCCACCGCGCTGAAGAATTGATCCACCGGGCGCAGGTCTTCCTGCCCGATGGCGCAGTGATGCAGCGCGGGCGCAAACCCGGCCAACCCCAGCAGGGCCATCTCGTAGTGGCGCGCGGCCAGGCGGGGATCGGTCTCTTCGCACAGCCAGCCAAGCGCGCTCACCAGCAGGTCATATTCTGCGCGGCTCGTGTCGTGATCGGTGGTGAAACGGTCGAGCAGTTCGGCGAAGTGGCTGGCATAGGTAGCGCGGACCAGGTTCTCGCGCAGCGGCAGGTAGTGATCTTTGGTCTCGGCCTGCTCAACGATGTGAAGCTCGCCGCGTCCGCGCACGATCAACATATCGACCCGCGCATACAGCTCGACATGGCCGGTTTTTCGGGCGGCGGGTTTGCGCGCACCTTTGGCAATGGCGCGCAGTTTGCCATGCCCTGGCGTGATCAGCGTGAGCAGCCGGTCGGCCTCGCCAAAGGGCTGCCGCCGCAGAATCACGGCCTCGGTGCGGAAGCGGCGGTCGTCGGTGGTCATCCGTCCTGGGCGCTGGCCTGACCTTCGGCCAGCTTCTGGGGGCCAAATCCAAACGGTAGCAGATCGGTGAGCGGCCCTTCCCAGCTCACGCGCCCATCCGGATCGGCCATAATGACGACCATCGCCGGGCCGAACTCGAACAGGACCTGGCGGCAGATGCCGCAGGGGGCCGCAGCATTGCTGGTGACGACGGCTACCGCGCGGAAGTCGCGCGCGCCCTCGCTGACCGCCTTGAAGGCGGCGGTGCGCTCGCCGCACGAAGTCGCCCCGTAGGAAGCGATCTCGATGTTACAGCCGGTGAATACCTGCCCGGTGGCCGTCAGAATGGCGGCCCCAACAGGATAATGCGAATAGGGAACATAAGCGCGCTGACGCGCTTCAATGGCCGCGTCGATCAGGGCACGGCGCTGCTCGTCGCTGAGCGGTGAGGAGGCGGGATGGGTCATGGGAATCCTGTCTGGTACAGTCCTGGGAACTTCCCCACAAAGGGGACTCAGATTATAGCAGAAACGGCCTACACTGGCTGAACGGGGTTCCACCTGAAAAGCCGAAATAAAAACAGCCCTGGCTGTAAATCGGCCAGGGCTGCGTGCTGCACCTCTGTGATTTTACTTCGACAATTCGCCTTCGACGACCGAGGTGTGCACGTGGAAGGTCGGCGGATTTTCGAGATGCTTCTTGACCGCGCAGAGTTCCGCCGAGCGGATCACTGCGTCGCGGTATTTTTCGGGGAAGGTGGGCGGAACCTGAATATCCAGTTCGATTTCATCGACCATGCGCGTGAACGGGTTGGACTTCATGCGCTGCACGATTCGGATGCCTTCAGTGGGCAGCCCGCGCTGCTGGCAGAAGCTCAGCACGTAGATACCCGCGCACGTGCCGATCGAGGCCAGGAACAGGCCGAAGGGGGCCGGGGCCGAGCCGTCCTGGTTGGTCGTGATCACCATATCGCCCATCACCGCGTCCACCTGCTGCCCGCCGGGAAAAACGATTTCCATTTCCATGCCGCTGTTCTCCTCACCATCAGACCAGGGGCATCGCCCTGGCGAAGTCTGCGTATCAACACTACGTCAGATGCACCGACCCGCGCCGGGGTTGCATCCTGTTGGGGCAAATCTCTGCCAGCCGTGTATGATCAGTGCGCCGGTGTGTCGACCAGGCACGCTGACCGGGCGCTCCGGGCAGGGTTTGACAAGCAGTCGTGAATAGGCGACAATTCTGGCGCGAATCTCACGCGACTATACGGGAACGCGCGCTGCGGGTCCAACTAGAATTACGGCCTGGATAGGAGTCTGATCCATGATCAAAGAAGTCTTGAAGGATGCCGAAGATCGTATGAAGAGCGCGGTGGCCGTGCTCGAAGAAGACCTGAAAGGGATGCGCACCGGGCGTGCTTCGACCGGGCTGGTCGAAAAGCTGGAAGTCGAATATTACGGGCAGGCCACGCCGCTTTATCAGATGGCGAACCTTTCTGTGCCGGATGCGCAAACCATCGCCATTCGCCCGTTCGACAAAACGTCGCTCAAGGCCATTGAGAAGGCCATCCAGGCCTCGGACCTGGGCCTGACGCCGAACAACGACGGCCAGATCATCCGGCTGAATATTCCGCCGCTGACGGAAGAACGCCGCCGCGAGCTTCAAAAGCTGGTTCAGCGCCGCACCGAAGAAGCACGGGTTGCCGTGCGCAATGTGCGCCGCTCGGCCATCGACGATCTGCGCGAGATGGAACACGAGAAGATGATCTCCGAAGACGAAAGCAAGCGCGGCCAGGACAGCGTGCAGAAGCTCACCGATAAATACATCGAGGCGGCGGAAGAGGTCGGCAAGCGCAAAGAACAAGAGATCATGGAGTTCTAGGATCGATCTTGCCGTGCCGGCACACAACCGGGCCGGGCAATCTTGGGGCTGTGATGCAGCCCCTCGCCTGTTGGCGTAGAGGAGTGGAACTGCGTTATGTCGGAAGTGGTCAACGCCTTACCGGAGCGAATCCCGTACCACCTGGCCGTGATCATGGATGGGAACGGGCGCTGGGCCAAAGCGCGCGGCCTGCCGCGCCTGGCCGGGCATCGCGCCGGGGTGGAAAATTTGCGGCGGGTGATCCGCGCCTGCACGGAATTCGGCATCCGAATCCTCACTATCTACGCATTTTCTACCGAGAATTGGGGCCGCCCCGAAGCCGAGGTGCGCGGCCTGATGAACATTCTGGAATCGGTGATCGACCGCGAATTGAACCAGCTTCATGCCAATGGTGTCCAGCTCCGGCATATCGGCGACCTGGGCGGGCTGTCGGATGTATTACAGCGCAAGGTCCGCAAAGCGGTTGAACTCACCCGCAACAACGACCAGCTTACCCTCAACATCGCGTTCAACTATGGCGGGCGACAGGACCTGGTCCAGGCATTTCGCCGGATCGTGGCCGATGGCATCGCCCCAGAACAGATCGACGAGAAGCTGATCGACTATTACCTGTATACGGCGGGCCAGCCCGATCCCGACCTGGTGATCCGCACCGGCGGCGAGATGCGCCTGAGCAATTTCCTGCTCTGGCAGGCATCTTACGCCGAATACTATTCGACACCCGCCTTCTGGCCCGATTTTGACCGTGAGGAACTGCTGAAGGCGCTGGTCCAGTATGCCAGCCGCGAACGGCGCTATGGCCTGGTGCCCCAGGCGTAGTGTGCTGCCGGGCAGTTCCCCGGCGCTGCCCTTCTGACGAATCAGGAAAAATCCCATGCTCAAGACGCGTGCGTTGGTCGCTGTGATTGCGCTGCCGATCCTGCTGGCAGTTGCGCTGATCGGCGGGGTCGTTTTTGCAGTGATCGTGGGCCTGGCGCTGCTGATAGGCGGCGACGAATTTGTGCGCCTGATGCGCCAGGGACATTTTAACCCGCCGGAATGGTTGGTGCTGGCCCTGATCGCGCTGCCGGTGGCTTCGCGCTGGTTTGAGGAGCCACAGTGGCGCGAGCCGGGCATGATTCTGCTGTTGATTGCAGGCGTGTTTTATGCGATCTGGGGGATGGAGCGCGGGCAGGCCCAGTCGGTGATTAACGTCATGCTGGCTGTGTTTGGTGGGCTGTATATTGGCTGGCTGGGCAGTATGCTGCTGGCCGTGCGCCTGCTAGAAGATGGGGCCTACCTGGTAATCGTGCTGTATGGCTGTGTAGCGTTTTCCGACAGTGCGGCCTATTTCGTCGGGCGACAGTGGGGCCGCCACAAATTGACACCGCGAGTCAGCCCCAAGAAAACCTGGGAAGGCTACGCGGGCAGCGTAGGCGGCGGGTTGGCGTTTGGCGCGGTGGCGGGTGGTCTGCTGGCGGCGGATACGCTCGGCTGGGGACACGGTGCGGCGGTGGGTGTGCTGATCGGCGCGTTGGGCACGGTGGGCGACCTGGCGATCTCGGTCATCAAGCGGCAGGTGGGTGCAAAAGACTCCGGCCACCTGATCCCCGGACACGGCGGCATGCTGGACCGGCTGGATTCGGTGTTGGTGGCGTTTGCCGTTGGATACTATTATTTGATATGGTTTGTGATGTAGGCGCTGTGCTTTGGGGCACATTTCCACGCGAAGGGACGCGAAGAATCGGGTTTGACCGTCGCGGCGCATTGTGCTATAGTGTGTGCAAGCAGGCATTTCTGCCCGATTGACACGTTTTGTTCCCACTCATGATCAGGCGTCTCATCCGCAACAGGTTTGAAACACCCTTACAAGGTCTTATTTGTGTTGTCTTATAGCGTGGTGTGGGCTGCCCTGGCAGCCATTCCCCGTCAGGATTCAGTTTAACTCTTCGTTCACCTTTGCACCGGTCATGCGAAGCTGTCAGGGCACGGTCGGCCCTTGCACGCTTGGAGAATCCTATGGATATCGCAGAACTTGAAAATCAAACGCTCGAAAGCCTGCGCGATATGGCCCGCGAGGCCGATATTGCCGGGTTCAGCCGGATGAAAAAGCAAGACCTCATCCTGCGCCTGCTGCGCGACAAGGCCGAGCGCCAGGGCCATCAATTGCGCGGCGGGGTGCTCGAAATCATTGATGACGGCATTGGTTTTTTGCGCTCCGACCACTATCTGCCCGGCCCGGATGATATCTATGTCAGCCAGACCCAGATACGCCGCTTTGGGCTGCGCACGGGCGATATGGTGATCGGGCAGGTCCGTCCGCCCAAAGATTCCGAGAAGTATTTCGGCTTGCTGCGCGTGGAAGCGGTCAACGGCCTGGACCCCGAACAAGCCAAGCGCCGCCCGCGTTTTGATGACCTGACCGCGATTTTCCCCGACGAACGCTACAATCTCGAAACCAACCCCCGCATTCTTTCGACGCGGCTGCTCAACCTGATCGCACCCATTGGGCGCGGTCAGCGCGGTCTGATCGTCAGCCCGCCCAAAGCCGGTAAAACGACCGTGCTCAAAGAAGTCGCCAATGCCATCAGCCACAATTACCCCTCGATTCACCTGATGGTTGTGCTGATCGGCGAGCGCCCGGAAGAAGTGACCGATATGGATCGCTCAGTCGATGCCGAGGTAATCAGCAGCACTTTCGACGAGCCGGTGTCCTTCCATGTGCGCGTGGCCGAGATCGCGCTCGAACGGGCCAAGCGGCTCGTTGAATCCGGGCAGCATGTCGTCATCTTGCTCGACAGCATCACCCGGCTGGCGCGCGCCTACAACCTGGTGGTCCCGCCGAGCGGTCGCACGCTGACGGGCGGTCTCGATCCTTCGGCGCTGTACCCGCCCAAGCGTTTTTTTGGCGCAG
>DAOUFU010000109.1:0-2316 GCA_034429275.1 Anaerolineae bacterium
CATATTTGCCGACCATCTGCTCCGGCGTGGTGCCATAGTGATCGGCCAGCGCTTTGTTCACCAGCAAAAAGCGCCCGTTCTCGTCTTTGGCAAAGATGAAGCTGGGGTCGAGATCGATCACCTGCCGCAGGAAGTTGCGCTGAGCTTCCAGCCGATCCTGGGCGATCTTGCGATCGGTGATGTCGGTCGCCACGCCGAGCAACTGCACCGTCTGGCCATCGGCGGCCAGCAGCGGCACCTTGATCGTCTGGTACCAGCGCGTCTCGCCGGTGACCACGTTGGAGAGCGGCTCTTCGGGGATAAACTTGGGCTTGCGCGTGCGCACCACTTCGAGATCGTCGCGGTGGAAGTGCTCGGATTCGCTTTGCAGTGGGTTGAAGTCCTTATCCAGGCAACCTACCATCGCGTCGGGCGTGGTGCCATAGGTATCGGCCAGCGCTTTGTTGGCCAGCAAAAAGCGTCCGTTCTGGTCTTTGGCAAAGATGAAGCTGGGGTCGAGATCGATCACCTGCCGCAGGAAATTGTGCTGGGCCTTGAGCGCATCCTGGGCCTGCTTGCGGTCGGTGATGATCTCCGTGTAGACGATCAGCCCGCCGATGTCGCCCTGGGTGGTGCGCCAGGGCACAATCTCGCGCCGCAGCCACTCCACCGAGCCATCCGCCCGTGTGAAAGGCACCTGGTCGTCGCAGTGCGTATCGCCCTGCAGGCAGCGCTGGTGAATCGCCTTCCAGTCGGCGTTGATCTCTTGAAACAGGTCGTAATGGCTGTATCCAATGATGCTGCGCCCTTGCAAGCCAAAATCCGACACCCAGCGGTCATTCACGAACAGGTAGCGCATCTCGCGGTCGAGGATGGCCACCGCCATTGGGATGTGGCGGGCAAGCTGTTCAAGCTGGTGCTTCTGTTCGGTGAGGTCCAGGTGAATCACGGCGGTCCCTCGAAAACTGCCCCGGCGGGCCGGACGATCTGGGATGACTCGCTGGAATGACTCAGCGATCGATCACAAAGATGCTGTCGAGCGCCAGTGCAATCGCCCCCAGAATCCCGGCTTCGGGGCCAAGCGTGGCGATCTCGATGCGGAGGTTCTGCGTCACCTGCGAGGGCAGGCGGTCCAGGATGCTGCGCCGGATAGAGGCGAGAAAAGCCGGGGCCTCCGCGCTGACCGGGCCGCCGATCAGCACCAGGTCGGCGTCCAGGAAATCGACGATGTTCGCCAGGGCGTCACCGAGCACCTGGCCGCTGTGCTGAATGATCTGGTTGGCGACGCGGTCGCCCTCGGTGGCAGCGGTCGCCACGTCGCGCGCAGAGAGCGCCGACAGGTCGTCCTGGGCAAGCATGGTCGCCGCGCCGGACCGGATGATCTCGCGCGCCTGGGCGGCAATGGCCGTGCCGGAAGCCAGCGCATCCAGCGGCACGAATTCGCCGGGCACGGCCTTGTTTTCGACCCGCAGCGCGCCGATCTCGCCTGCCCGACCGTTGGCACCCCGGTAAATCTGCCCGTTGAGGATCACGCCCGAATTGATGGTGGTGCCCACATTGACGTACACCAGGTTCTGCAAATCGCGCGCGCTCCCTTTGCGCAGCTCGCCCAGAGCCATCGCGTTGGCCTCGTTTTCGACCAGCACGATGGCATAGGGGAAGGATTCGCGAATCAGGCTGTCTACCGGGTAGCCCCCCCACGAGGGCAGATGCGGCGTATCGAACAGCGTGCCCGACTGGGTATTGACCGCGCTGGGCACGATGATGCTGAACGCCAGGATGTCGCTGATCGGGATGCTGAGTTTATCGATCCGCTCGCGGACCACCCGGCACAACTGGTTGAGCACCGTTGCCGGGTCCGCCGGTTGAGGCAGCGGCAGCATTCGACGCACGCGGATATGTTCGGTAAAATCCACCAGCGCGATCTCCAGCTTGGAAAAGCCGATGCGCGCCGCCACGATATAGCCAAAGCCCGGATTGAAGCCGATCTCCCTGGCACGGCGCGCGCCGGTCGCCGGACCTTCGCCCTTTTCTTCCAGGATGCCATCCTGAATGAGATCATTCACGACCGAGGTGATCTTCGAAGGCGAGTAGCCGATGGCCTCGGCGATGCGCGTGCGCGAAAGCGTGCCCGCCTTGCGGATGGCGCTCACAGCCATATACTTGGGCGGGTCGAGCTTGAAGGGCGCAGTAGGCGTGGGGATCACCTCGAAGGGGCTTACGCGGACCGGGCCACAGCGGTTGGTTTTTTTCACCGAAGATTACTCCACCGGGTGGGGGAAAATTTCCCCACTAAACTAAATTTTACATTAGATGAAAACAATACTCTTGTCAATG
>DAOUFU010000110.1:0-16449 GCA_034429275.1 Anaerolineae bacterium
GGGGGGCGAAACCCAGCGGCGTGAACTTTCGTGATATACACTCCCCCAAGACGCACAGTTTGCCCACCCCTTGCTTTTCCAGTAGAATCCAGCCGGAGTCGTAATCCGGGACTGGGCAACCGCTGCCAACCGGCCCCGTAACACACGTCTGCGCTGAAGGGTTATGCTGCCATGCTTGTTCGCGCGTTTCGCGTCACCGACCGACTGGGAAATGCCGCACTGCGCATCAGCGCCTGGGCGGTCGTCTTTGTGGTGGACCAGGCCGCTTACCTGAAGAATGGGTTGCTCGGCCTGGTGCGCACGATCTGGGGCACGCTGGCCGGGCTGGTCCTGCTCACAGTGGCGACGGTGCGCGGCGCGCGCTACACGGCCCAGCAGGCCATCGAGGTCACCACCGCCACCCAGACTCGCTTTCAGCAGCGCATGGCCCAAAAAGCCGCCGAAGCCAGTCTCAAGCCCACCTTCACCGAAGACCCGCTCCGACGCCAGAACCGCGCGCTCAGCGCGTTCGCCGTGCTGCTGCTGCTCGCCCTGCTGATCGTCATCGTGATCCAGACCACCGGCGACGACCAGCCAGAAGCGCCTGCCGTTTTTGGCCAGTGGCCCCAGGCACAGGGGACTCCCGCACCCACTGCCCTCTTCCCCACCGCCATCCCGACCCCTACGCCGATCCCCGATCCGCTCCGCGTTGGCGGCAGTCTCGCCTTCACCGTGCGCGAAAACGGCCAGGACGATATCTGGCTGCTTGGCGTCGGCACCAGCAGCCCGCTGCGCCTGCCCAATCACCCCGCCGACGACCGCGATCCGGCCTGGAGTCCCGATGGCAGCCGCATCGCGTTTTCCAGCAACCGCGACGGCAACTGGGAACTCTACATCCTGGAGCTGTCCACCGCAGCCATTACCCGCCTCACCTACAGCCAGGGATTTGAGGGCGCACCCACCTGGAGTCCCGATGGCGCATGGCTGGCCTATGAGGGCTACTATCCCGAACGGCCCGATCTCGATATCTACATCATCAGCACCGACCCGGCCCTCGCTGCCGCCAACGGTGCGCAGCCGGTGACCTTCTCACCCGGCCCCGATATCGAACCGGCCTGGTCTCCCCAGGGCCGCTCCATCGCCTTCACCAGTTGGCGCACCGGCAATCAGGACGTTTTTGTGAT
The DNA here is from genome assembly GCA_034429275.1 of Anaerolineae bacterium. Taxonomy (GTDB): domain Bacteria; phylum Chloroflexota; class Anaerolineae; order Aggregatilineales; family Aggregatilineaceae; genus DAOUFU01. The sequence continues at coordinate 1,164 of DAOUFU010000110.1, forward strand.
CAGCCTGGATGCAGGGGGTGGTGACGCCGCCGCCCTGAATATCACCAACTCGCCCGATCACGAGAACTATCCCGCCTGGAACCCGGACGGCACCATGATCGCCTATAGCGCCCAGGTCAACGGCGTCGAAGGAGTCTACGCCAAACCCGCCTACGATCCCGCTGCGCTGTCCAGCCTGGTCGGGCGTGGGCGGATGCCTTCCTGGGCACCCAACGGCGGCAGCCTGGTCTACGCTCTCGATTACAGCGCTGGCCAGCGCACTCAGTTGATCACCGGTGTGCCCGGCGGTTTTGGCGCATCTGCCGATGCCATCAACCTGAAGTTCCGCGCCGCCGACCCCGACTGGACCGCCGCCACACTGCCGTCTGCTTTTGTCCTGGCCGGGGGCGCGCCCCCCAGCCCGGAAATCGTCCAGCCGCTGTACACCGAGAATGCCCGGCCCATCCGCGAGCCAAACGGCTATGGGTTGGCCGAGCTTAACCAGGTCTCCGCGCCGATCCCGCGCCTCTCCGACCGCGTGAACGACTCCTTCGAGGCGCTGCGTCTGCGCGTCCTCGCCCGCACCGGCTACGATTATCTTGGCACGCTCGAAGATGCGCTCTGGCTTCAGAACCGCCTGCCCGAACCCGGCGAGCCGCGCCAGAACTGGCACTATACCGGGCGCGCCATCGCCATCCCGCGCGATCAGGTCTATGCTGCGCCCCCTGCCCCCATTGAGGTAGTCCGCGAGGACCAAGAAGTGAACACCTACTGGCGAGTCTACGTGCGCGTGGTGGAACAGGCGCAGAACGGTACCTTTGGCGAACCGCTGCGCGTCCTGCCCTGGGATTTCGCCGCCCGCAGCAGCGGCGACCCCGCCGATTACGAGCGCGGTGGCCGCCTCAAGGCCGACGTGCCCACCGGCTATTACGTCGATCTCACCCAGATCATGGCCGATTACGGGTGGGAGCGTCTGCCCGCCCTGCAAACCTGGGAATACACCTTTGGCGCGATCCAGTTCTGGGAATTCGTCAAATCCGACGGCCTCACCTGGGAACAGGCCATGCTGGAGCTTTACTCGCCCGAAGATGTCGCCACCTTCCTGATGGATGCGACTCCGGTACCCGCGCCGCCGCCGCTGCCCACCGCTTCGCCGACCAACGAGCCGCCGCGCACGCCCACGCCGCTCCCGCCGGATATGTCATCCTGAGGGTGAAGGGCCGCGTACCGGGTTCATTCGCTGAAAGCTGCATTCATGGAACGCACTCGCAATCTTCAAGGTCTGGTCATCCTGGTCGCGCTGGTCGCATTGGGCGCGCTCTACCTGTGGCAGAACCGCAGCCCGGCGGTCACCGTCTCGGTGCCTGCTTCCACCGCGACTCCCTTCGGCACCCCGCGCGAAGCCTGGCAGAGCGCGCTCGAAGCCCAGCTTGCCTCGGCAGGCACCCCTCTGCCGACGCCCGATCTCGGCACCCCGTTTGTGCCGCCCACGCTGCCGCCCTCGGTCGAACCTGCCAACGTTGAGCCGATCCAGCCCGCTCAGATTGTGATCACCCCCTGGCCTTCGCCGACCCCCCTGCCCACCGATGCTGTTCCGCTGGTCGCCGATTTTGGCCCGAGTCCGTTCCCCAGCCCCACCGGGCTGGCCGTCTCAGCCGCCCAGGCCACGCTCAACTACCAGCCGCCGCAGATGCAGGGCCAGCCCAGCGCCCACGTCAACGATCATTACTGGTTGGAACGCCCCATCGATGCCAAAGCCAACAGCGCCAGCCTCTACTACTACACCTTCGGCTCCGATGGTCCCAACGACGATTACCGGGTCCATCATGGAGTGGATATGCCCAACCCCACCGGCCAGCCGATCCGCGCCGCCGGCTCCGGCACTGTGATTTTCGCCGGGGACGGCGCGGGCGTGGTCGATCGTTCGTTGGGCGATATCTACCCGGCCTATGGCCTGTTGGTCATCGTCCGGCACGATTTCAGCTACCGCGGCCAGCCCATTTACACACTCTACGCGCACATGGCCGCCGTGCTGGCCAACCAGGGTGACCGTGTGGAAGCCGGCAGCGTGCTCGGTCTCAGCGGCGGCACTGGCGATGTCAGCGGCCCACATGTGCACATGGAAGTCCGCATCGGCGAGAACAGCTATTTCGCCGTCTACAATCCCCTGCTCTGGATCAAACCCTGGGTCGGCCATGGCGTCATCGCCGGAACGGTGACTTCGGAGAATGGCAACTACCTGGATGACGTGGTCGTCACCCTGACACAGCACGGGCGCGTCGTGCAGACCACGACCACCTACATCAATCCCAAGCGCACCCCGGATCAGGCGCGCGATTGGGAAGTCGTGCCCGATCCGGCCTGGCGCGAGAATTTCGTCATCGGCGATGTGCCCGCCGGTGAATACCAGATTTCGGTAGAGATCAACGGGCGCACCTATCGCAGAACCATCAACGTCGCCGCAGGCACCACCAATTTTGTCACCCTGGGGCCGGAGACCGCCGCCACGCCCCAGCCCGTCAGCACAGGCGCTCCGTGATTGTTCGCTCACTCGGCACTGTTGCAAACCGGCCCGCTCGCGTGATTCGCGGGCACATCCCCCTGCGGCGTCAGGGTAGCGCCGGGCGTGCGTCTGCCGACAGTCAGGTTAGGCGCTGCCTGCCCACCGTTCGCCCGGCCTTTTTTCTGCGCTGCTCGCGCTCTTTTGCCTTAACTCCGCCAATTGGCTACACTCAACCTATGTGTTATTGGTTGTGAATCCTTTCCGCTGGCAATCAGTCGTCTTCGGCTGTTACGTTTTCTGGCTGAGAGCTAATGGCGAATAGCTCATCGCTTAAGAGGAGTATTGGTTATGCGAAGCACACACCCCTTATGCGTTCTGCGCCGCCGCGCACGCGCCGCTGCGTCCGTGCTGATGGCCGCTGCGCTCGTGGTGGCGATCGGGTTTTTAGTCGGGCCGCTGATGTCGGCCTCTGCTCAGGATGGCGACCGGCTGGTGGCAGTCGGGGATCTCGTCGCCGGAACGCTCGACTCAACGAACTATCTCCAGGCCTATCTGCTTCCCGCCAGCGCTGGCGACATCGTCAGCATCGAGGTGTCCACCGACAACGAAGCGCTCAACCCGGCCCTGGTGCTGCTCAGCCCTTCGGGCGCTCAGTTTGCCCAGGACAGCGACCCTGCGACACCCACTACCGCTACCCTGACCGATATGGAACTGGGCACCACTGGCACCTACACCATCCTGGTGCTGCGCGGCTCCGGCAGTGATGCCTCCGGCACCTTTGCTATGCGCATTTCCGGCATTCAGCAGGTGGGTGGCCAGATGGTCACCCTCACCGAGGGCGGCCTGTCCTTCGAGGTTGCGTGGCAGGCCGCGGTCAACTTTAATCTCGAAGTACGTGACCCCGTCGGCGGAACCGTGCACGCCTTTAACCCCGGCTCGCCAAGCGGTGGCACACTCGACGCCGACATCAACGGCAACTGCGCTGCTGCGACCGCCAACTCACCCACCGAAAAAATCGGCTGGCCGGTGGGCCAGGTCCCCGCGGGCAGCTACGAGATCATCATCTATTACCGCGATGCCTGCGATGTGGGTGGGCCGCAGCTCTTTGAGCTGAGCGTCGGGGCCAACGGCGACGATCCCCAGATCATTACCGGAACGCTCAACCCCGGCCAGACCTATCTGGCGCGCCTCATTCTCCAGCCCACCGGCAACTGGAGCCTGGAAAACGGCGGTGTCAATGCCGGGTTGAATGTCACCCTCCTCAGCAATGAGATCGCTGCCGCCGAGCCGATTGCCCTCGGCAGTTCGGTCTTCAACACCATCACCAACACGCGCCCGGCCCAGGCGTTCACCTTCAACGGCACCTCCGGCACGACTGTCACCATCACCCAGGATGCCCAGTCGGGCAGCCTCGATGCCTATCTCGTCCTGCTCGGCCCGGATGGCCAGCCCGTCGCCAGCAATGACGACGCGGGCGAGGACAGCACCGATGCCGCCATCGAGCGCACCCTGACCGCCGACGGCACCTATACCATCATTGCCACCCGCTACGGCCTGACCATCGGCGGCACCGAGGGCGAATACACGCTCACGGTCGCCGCGGCCAGTCCGGCAGTTGAGGCAGTCCCCGGCGAAGTCACCCAAACGCCCGCCGTCGCTGCCGACAACCTGCCCAACGGGGTGATCGAAGTCAGGCTCACCTGGCTGACCAATGCCGACCTTCAGTTGCTGGTCCGCGATCCGGTGGGTGACGCCGTCTTCGACGACACCCCGCTGATCACCAGCGGCGGCACCCTCGCCGAAGCTGGTAATGTCAACTGCGTGGATACCGTCACCAACCCGGTCTCGTATATCTACTGGCCCAACCAGCTCCAGCCCGGCACTTACGAGGTGGAGGTCTGGTACCAGAACTCGTGCAACGATACCCGCCCGGTCAACTTTGGGCTGGAAATCAACGTGCTCGATCAGCAGGTCTTCACCGCCACCGAGCCGATCGCCTTCAATGGCCGCTACATGGTGACCTTCACCGTCGGGCAGGATCGCTCCGTCACGGCGGGAGATGCTGGCTTCTTCGACATGCAGAACCCGGCCACGCTCAATTACCAGAGCCAGTTGCCCTTCGCCCAGCCGCTCGCCTATGGCAGCCAGGCTCCCGGCAGCATCACCGCCGACCAGCGGTTCCAGGTCTATTCCTTCCAGGGTGACCTGGGCGACGCGGTGCGCATCGCCATGACCGCCACCAGCGGCACGCTCGACCCGGCGCTCTACCTGGTCTACCAGGAAGGCACAGCCAACCCGCTGACCATCGCCTTCAACGACGATGTCGAGCCGGGGGTTAATGCCAACTCGCTGATCGAGGTCGATCCACTGCCCTCGACCGGCACCTACTACATCATCGCCACCCACTATGGCCTGACCTTTGGGGGCACGACCGGCACTTTCAATCTGGCGCTGGCCCAACAGTAAGTGGGACACCGCCCGCTTCCGATCATCGCTCGCACCGGGGACGCATACCGTCCCCGGTGTTCTATATCTCACGAGGGCGGGCAAAGCCTGACAGGCACGTGTGTGGCATGGCGAAAAACACGAATCGCTGCTGATCTGGCTCGAAAACTCACCGCCAGGTTTTGCACACACCCTGTTTTTCCATTTCGTTGACAGATTAGAACGCCTGTGCTATATTTTAGAATAGACTGATCGCCACTTCTCGGTTGAAGCATGGCAAAACGCACGTTCATCGTGGGGAGCATTCACATAATGGCTGACGAACCCCGCCGCAAGGCGCTCGAAAATACCCTTTCCGAACTCACCAAACGATACGGTGATGGCACCATTCTCCGCCTCGGCGATGCCACGCACCTCAACGTGGACGTGATCCCGACCGGCTCGCTGGCCATCGATCTCGCGCTGGGCGTTGGCGGCATCCCGCGCGGGCGTGTCACCGAAATCTACGGTCCCGAAAGCTCCGGCAAAACCACGCTCTGCCTTCACGTCATCGCCGAAGCTCAAAAGATGGGCGGCGTGTGCGCCTTTGTGGATATGGAGCACGCACTCGACCCGGTCTACGCCGCACGGCTCGGCGTGGATGTGGACAATCTCTACATTTCGCAGCCCGATGTCGGTGAGCAGGCGCTCGAAATCACCGAGGCGCTGGTGCGCAGCGGCGCGATCGATGTCGTGGTGATGGATAGCGTGGCTGCTCTCGTCCCCCGTGCCGAACTGGAAGGCGAGATGGGCGACAGTCATGTGGGCCTGCAGGCCCGCTTGATGAGCCAGGCCCTGCGCAAGCTCTCCGGCGTGATCAAGCAGTCCAACACCGCACTGCTGTTCACCAACCAGCTTCGCGAGAAGATCGGCGTCATGTTCGGCAACCCCGAAACCACCCCCGGCGGGCGTGCGCTGCGCTTTTACGCCAGCGTCCGCATCGATATTCGCCGCGTTCAGGCCATCAAGCAAAAAGACCAGGTGCTCGGCAACCGCACCCGCGTCAAGATCACCAAGAACAAGGTCGCCGCGCCCTTCCGCCAGTGTGAGATCGACCTGATGTACGATCACGGCTTCAGCAAAGAGAGCGATATTCTCGACCTGGGGGTTGAAGCCGGTGTGATCGAAAAACGCGGCGCATTCTTCCGCTACAACGACGGCCTGATCGGTCAGGGACGCGAGAATGCCAAGGAATACCTGCGCGCCAATCCCGACCTGGCTTACGAGCTGGAAGTGCTGATCCGCAATGCCTACAATATCTCGCCGCTGGCCCTCTTCACCAGCAGCGACGGCGGCGAAGACGACAGCGGGGCCATCGTCCCCGTGGACGAATAATCCTCCGTTCCTCCTGGCGTATGAGTTCTGCAGGGGCGTACCTCACCGGTACGCCCCCTCGCTTGTTCCTGGCAAGCCCTGCCGGTTCTTGGCAAGCGCGCCCCTTCGCCCGTATAATCGACCACTGTCCGCAGTTTCGCGGGCTGCCCGCCTTTGCGCGGACCTGCCCTGTCCATTGTCAAACCACGGAAGGATTCCCAGTGTCCGAAAAAACCCCTGCTACCCCCACCCAAACGGTGTACATCGTCCTCACTGCAGCCATTTTCCTGGTTGTGGGCATCATGATCGCCACGTTCCTCAACAGGGACAGCGTCAGCCAGGACGACCTGAAGAACTCGGTCAACCAGGCCGTCGGGACCAGCGTCGCGCTCAGCGCCGCCCAGCAGCCGGATTATCAACCCCTGATCGATGCGGCAGTCGCCACACAGATCGCCGCCAATGCGCCGGTGGCCACAGCCAGCGGAGCGGGCAGCACGCTCACCCAGGGCGAGCTTCAGGCCCTCGTCAACCAGGCTGTGGGTACTCAGGTGGCCGCGCTCAAACCCACCAATACGCCGGTCCCCCCCACTCCGACTGTCATCCCTGCTGATGTCTCCGCCGACGACGACCCGTTCCTCGGCCCCGCCGATGCGCCGGTGGTTATCGTCGAGTTTTCCGATTTCCAGTGCGGCTACTGCAACCGGTGGGCGCAGCAGGTCCTGCCCAAGATTCTGGAGACCTATCCGAATGAAGTGAAGTTCGTCTACCGCGACTTCACCATCTTCGGTGATGATTCCATTCGCGCCGCGATGGCCGCGCACTGCGCCGATGAATCCGGCAAATTCTGGGACATGCACAACTACCTGTTCAACGGCCTGGCCTCCGAACCGCGCATCGGCCTCGATGAGGACAGCCTGGTCAAGGCAGCGGGTGAGATGGGATTGGATGAATCTTCCTTCCGTGAATGCGTGGCCAGCCAGCGTTATCTCGCCGAAATCATCGATGATGGCCGCACCGCTCAGTCCTGGGGCTTTGGCGGCACCCCCGGTTTTGTGATCAACGGCGTGGTGTACCCCTTTGGGGCACAGTCGTTTGAGGTGTTCGACAGCATCATCAAGGCAGAGCTTGAAGCTGCCGAGAGCTAGACCTGGTCACCTATCAGCCAGCCCTGGCCGGTTTTTGCTGCTCGCCAGGGCTGGCTGTGGAATGTCATTCGCCCTGCTTTGGGGCTTGTTTTGGACCCAGATCGTCAGAGGCACGAGCAAGCGGCCCGTGTCTGGCTGCCTGGCGGTGAGGCCGGACTCTCGCTCAAAAACCCGCTGTCAGGTTTTGCACACATCCATCGCCACAACCTACCGTTGACCCATCCGCAACGAATAGGTATAATCCCCCCCGATCATCTCAGCAAACACGGCCACGCACAATCCCCGGCAGCCGTCCGGGCGGATAAGGAGCACGTCTCATGACGACCGAAAGTACAACACCTACTACCATTGATAACATCGCCCCCAAGATGGAACTCAAAGGCGTAGTTAAAAAGATCGAGCTTTATGGGGCTTTGGTGGATGTGGGCGTTGGCCGTCTCGGCCTGCTTCATATCTCGCAGCTCTCTGAAGGACACGTCAAGAATGTCAGTGACGTGCTCAAAGAAGGCGATGAGGTCCGTGTCTGGGTACAGGAACTCGATCGCAGCAAGGGCCGCATTTCTCTCACCATGCTCAAGCCGCCGGCGGTGAGCTGGAACGACATTCAGGAAGGCAGCGTCTTCACCGGGCAGGTCGTCCGCGTTGAGAAATTTGGTGCCTTTGTCGATTTTGGTGCCGAGCGCCCCGGCCTCGTCCACGTCTCCGAACTCACCCAGGGCTATGTCGGCAACCCCTCCGATGTCGTCAGCGTTGGCGACGAAATCCAGGTCAAGGTTATCGGCGTCAACCGTCGCAAGAAGCAGATCGACCTCAGCGTGCGCGCACTCGAAGCGCCCACCTCTGCCGCAGCCGCCGAGGACGATGAGGAACAGGAAACCCTGCCCACCGCGATGGAACTCGCCCTGCGCCGCGCAATGGAAAATTCCGGGATCAACCTGGGTGCCAAGCAGCAGGACAAGAAGCGCAAGAAGAAGTCACAGCGCAACGCCGCACACGAAGATATTTTCGCTCGCACCCTGCAAGAGCACGCCGAGTAAGCGCTCATCTCTTCCGATAAATCACAACGGGCGACCGTCTGCAGGTCGCCCGTTTGCGTTTCCGTTACGTCCCTTGCCGCGACGTGCTGTGCTACTTCTTGAGCGGCTGCAAAAATTGGTTGAGCCGCAGGCCGCCGATCACCAGCAGCGAAGTGATGATCACAAACGACGCCACGCACCACTGGCACCACGCATCCAGCACCGTCGCCTCGATCACCGTCAGATACGCCTGGAAGATCACCCCGAACAGGGCCATGCCGATCACCAGCGTCCGCCCATACGCCGCCGCCAGCGGATGCAGGTCCTCCGCCACCAGGACGCTCAGGATGGCCACGTAGCCAACTAACCCCAGCAGGGCCACCGGAATCCCCAGAATCTTGGCGTAGGCGCTGTTTTGCACTGCCGAGCAGTCGATCTTCCCGGTATCCAGGCACGCCGTCTCGTTACTGGTCAATTCCGCCCATGTCATGTATCCCGCCACCAAAATCCCCAGCACTGCCAGCGCGATGCTGAGCGCCCGCATCCAGTCGGTATTGATGGCACGCGCTGCCGAGGCAGCGTTATTCGCTTTTGCTGTTGCCACTGTTATCCCTCTCCTGCGATCAAGCCATGTCCTTGTGTGCGCTGCGCCGGCCTCAGTTTCGCCGGTATTCGTTCGTCTCGTTTCCGAACGGCTTCTCGAACCGCTTCTGCCGTTCCTCGAACATTCGCCGGACGCGCGCGATCCGTTCCAGGAATTTATCATATTGTGTTTGAGAAAGCGACGAACTCCCGTCCTGTTTGTAGACCCAGTGCGCCGCCGCGCCATATTCGGCCAGGTCATGCATCGCCCGGCTGCGGATCTGCACCTCCAGTGGGCGACCTTCATAATTCCGCGTGGTGGGGATCGACTGGTAACCGGTCGGCTTGGGCCGTTCGATCCAGTCCCGGTAGGGTTTGCCCTCGCTGCCCTCATAGACCCCTGCCTGCATCGGCCATCGTTTGAACAGCAGGCTCAACACCTCGTAGCACTGCTGGCACCCTTCAGGATCGTCTGCATCGCCGCCATCGACCACCACCCGCACTCCAAGCGCGTCGTTAACTTCGCCCACGCTCAGCCCGGTGTGCCGCACCTTTTGGAAGATGCTGTACAGGTGTTTGGGCCGCCCGGTGATCTCCGCCTTGATCTGCGCCTCGCTCAGGGCCGCGCGCAGGTCCTCGATGGCCCGTGCGATACGCCCCTGTCGTTCCTCCAGGCGCTCGGCGAGATCGTGCGCGATGGCGTCATAGCCCGCCCGGTCCACGATTTTGAAAGCCACATCCTCCAGCCGCGACTTCACCGACCACAACCCCAGCATCTCGGCCACCACCGCGTGAACATCCAGGCTCTGCTGACCCAGTTCGCACGTCGTGTCCGGCTCAAGTCCCAATCGGTCCGCCGCTTGCAGCACATACAGCCGCTCAACAATCTTTGCAATCGCCACTTCGGGAATCTGCGCAATCGACAGAAAAGCCGATGGCCCCCTGCTTTGCGTACGTTCGCGCCATCGCCATTTTTTCCCACCTGCGATCGCGCTGGCCCGCGCCCCTTCAACCATACGGGGCCGCAGCCAGGGCACACGATCCTCAAAGCGCTCGGCTACATCCAGCATCAGGTCGGCCACCACGCCCACCACATCACCGAGCTGCTCGCCGACTTCGTCCACCGTCAGTCCGCCCGCCACCACCGGGTAATGAATCAGCATGGCGGCCAGGTATTCGCGCGCGAAGCGCAGTTGTGCCAGGTGCAGCGCCGCCTCCAGCGTGGTGATCAACACCCGCTCGTCGAAGCCGCCGCCCGAAGCCATCCGCTGCGCCGTCACCGGCAGCACCACCGAGCCGCTCTGCCCCACCAGCCCGACCTCAGACGCGCCGATATACCGCTCCGCTTCGGCGTAAACCCGCCCCACCGCGATCCGGCTATGCTCGCTCAGCATAAGCCCTCCTCGCACCATCCGCCAACTTCTTCCGTCCCTATTGTACCAGCACCCACGCGCCAATTCGGTTAAAATCTGGTAAATCAACCTTCAACGATTATAGGCACATCATCGCTCCACCGGCACCATTTTCCCGTTGTTGTTCAGAAAAATCGTTGCATCTGTAACAGTGGACCGCTATACTCAATAGTTATCTAAATGAGCCAGCAGGGTACGCCCATGGAAGCTACCAGCGCCGATCTGACGTCCATCCGCGACATCCTCGCCCTGTTGCCCGAAGGTGATCATTCCCTCATCGAGCGTGCTTTTGTGCGCGCCAGCATCGCCCACGAAGGCCAGACCCGCAAATCCGGCGAGCCGTACATCACGCACTGTGTCGCCGTCGCCCAGATTCTCGCCGAAATGCACCTGGATTCGACCACCATCGCCGCAGCCTTGCTCCACGATGTCGTCGAAGATACCGATGTCACCATCGAAGACATCGAGGCCGAATTCGGCCTCAAAGTCGCCGAACTCGTCAACGGCGTGACCAAATTGAAGCAGCTTCCCAAAAGCGGTGACTCATCCCACAGTGGCAGCCGTCGCGATCGCGAGATGGAATATCTTCAAAAGATGTTCCTCGCCATGGGTTCCGATTTCCGCGTCATTCTGATCAAGCTCGCCGACCGGCTGCACAACATGCGCACCCTCGGCTACATGTCCACCGCCCGCCAGATCGAGATCTCGAAAGAGACCCTCGATATCTTCGCACCCATCGCCAACCGGCTCGGTATCTGGCAGTTCAAGTGGGAAATGGAAGACCTCGCCTTCCGCTATCTCAACCCCACCAAATACCGCGAGATCGCCGACCAGATCGCCGAACGCCGCTCCGACCGCGAAGCTCAGATTCAGCGAATCGAGCAGACCTTGCACGAGCAGTTCCAGCGCGAGGGTCTCAACGCTGTCATCAAGGGTCGTCCCAAGCACATTTACAGCATCTACAAAAAGATGGAGCGCAAAAATCTGCCGTTTGACCAGATTTACGACGTGCGCGCCGTCCGGGTCATCGTGAACACCGTCGCCGAATGTTACCAGGCCCTCGGCATCGTTCACAGCATGTTCCATATCATCCCCGGTGAATTCGACGACTACATCTCTGCCCCCAAAGAAAATTCCTACCGAAGCCTGCACACCGCCGTCCTCGACTCCGATGGCAAAACCCTCGAAATCCAGATCCGTACCCACGAGATGGACGAAGATGCCGAGTACGGTATCGCCGCCCACTGGCGCTACAAAGAGAACAAATCCGCCAGCTCTAACGACAGCGCACTCGAACGCCGTCTCGACCGCCTGCCCCGCATGATGGAAGAGGTCCAGGCGGAAAGTGGCAGCGACGACGCCGACAATTTTGTCCAGGGCATGATGGAAGAGATCAGCCCGGAGCGAATCTATGCCTTCACCCCCAAAGGTGACATCGTAGACCTGCCCGAAAGCGCTACCCCGGTCGATTTTGCCTACCACATCCACACCGAGGTCGGTCATCGCTGCCGCGGCGCGAAGGTCAACGGTCGGCTGGTCAGCCTGGATTACATCATCAAAAACGGCGAGCAGGTCGAAATCCTCACCGCCAATCGCGGTGGCCCCAGCCTCGACTGGCTCAACCCGGACCTGGGCTTCACCCACACGCGCCGCGCCCGCCTCAAGATCAGGCAGTGGTTCAAGCGCCGCGACCGCGAAAAGGCGATCACCGACGGCAAAGACATTCTCGACCGCGAGTTGCGCAAGCTCGGCATGAGCAAAGTCTCGCGCGACGAAGTCGCCGCCAAGCTGGGCTTTGCTTCCGCCACCGACCTGATGGCCGCCATCGGCTACGGCGATATCACTGGCGCGCAGATCAGCCTCCGCCTGCTTGAAGAAGAGACCATCTCTTCCGATGACGTGCTCGAAGCCACCGTCTCGCGCCCCGATCGCCCCATGAACGCCGAGGGGATGCGCATCGACGAGACCGGCGGCCTGCTCGTTACCCTCGCGCGCTGCTGCAACCCCACCTATGGCGACCCCATTCAGGGCTTCATCACGCGTGGCAAGGGCATCACCGTCCACCGCTCCGACTGCAAGAACATCCTCAACACCAACGAGCCGGAGCGCGTCGTCAATGTCACCTGGCCGCCGGACTCGCAGCAGATTTTCCCCGTCCCCGTGCTGATCGTCGCCTACGACCGCGAGGGCCTCATGCGCGACATCGGCGCGGTCATCGCCGACGAGAATATCAACATGTCCAATGTCAACATCAGCACCCGCCAGAATATCGCTACCTTCGAACTGACTATGGAGATCCGCGATCTCACTCAGCTCGCCCGCATCCTGGCCAAGATCGAACGCCTTCCCAACGTCCTCGAAGCCATCCGCCGCACCGCCTGATCCTCCCTCCCCTACCCGTCACTCTTTCGCACAATCTCCAGCAACGGACGTCTTACCAGAACCTATCGCGCCTCCCAAGTCACCGCCCTACAAGCCAGGACAGATCAACCAACAAAATCATGGGTTGTGGTATTTTCCTTATACGTGTATAATGCAATCAATAAAGATGGTAAGTCCAGACCTCTAACAAAACGACCAATGATGGCTATTCTCTCTACCTCAAAGGTGAGATTTCAGGATGGAGTATTTTCAGATGAACGTGTTGGATTCCTTTTCTCACTCGCTTGAGCAGTTACAGAATCTTCCGCGCGGAGTTACGCTGGCGATCCTCCATCCCGACTTCCACGGCCAGCACAGGCTGTTCACTTCCTTCCTCAAATCATCGAAGACGCCCCTGATTTTTGCAGCGGTCTCCACCCCTGGCACCTCGCTCGATGATCTGTTGAGCCTGCTCGAAGATGCAGTGCGTCAGCAGTACGATGCCGACCTGCCCACCCTACCCCGCAGCCCTGCGGGCGCGGCAGCAGCGCTCGCCGCCTCATTGAATGCCAAAAGCGGCGTCACCTTGATCCTCGATGCCTTCGCCCTGGCCAACCACGAGGAATGCGCCCCGTTCGTGGTCGCGCTCGCCTCTGCGCTGAACAAACAGGGCCGCATCGTGCTCGGTGGACGCGAACTCCCCATGTCCATCCTGGAACACCCCGATCTCACCGGCAAGGTGGCGCTCGTCCCCGTCAATCCCGATAACATGATGCTCGACTATGCCCGCCCCGATGGCAAAACCGTGCTCGAAGTCCGCGCGCTGGGGCCGGGTCGCGTGCTCATCAACGGGCGGCTGGTCGATCACTGGGATGGCGTCCTGCCGCGCACCCTGTTCTTTTATTTTGTCGATCGCGGCATGACCACCCGTGATGAGATTTTCCGCACCTTCTGGCCCACGCTCAGCACGCGCGAGGCAACCAACGTCTTCCACGTGACCAAACGCAAAATCAGCGAGATTCTCGGCACCGATCTCACCGTCTACTGGTCAGGTTTCTACCGCATCGCGCCGGAAATTGAGCTTCACTACGACGTGGTCAAGTTCGCCGAGGCCGTCCAGAATGCCGCCGTTGCCCCCAGCGACGAAGCCGCCGTTCTGCTGCAAAATGCCATCGCCCTCTATCACGGTCCCTTCCTCAGCACCCTGGATGCCGAGTGGGCCGTCAACCGCCGCGTCGAGATGGCCACCACCTACGCCGAAGCGCTTTCCGGCCTGGCCCGCCTCTACAAAAATGGTGGATCCAGCCTCAACGCCCTGGGCTATTTCCTGCGGGCTGCGGCAGCCAGCCCCCAGCGCGAGGACCTCGCCCGCGCCATCATGGAACTGTTCGACCAGTTGGGCCGCCCCGCCGATGCCCTCGACACCTACGCCCGCCTGGAAGCCGAGTTGAAGGCTAATTTGGGCGTCTCGCCCGGCCCTCAGACTGCGGAACTGGCCAAAGCCATTCGCGCCCATCTCTAATCATCACACAACAGGGCCGAGTCATCCTGCTCGGCCCTGTCTATTCATCCACCAGCGGTCAGGCTGTCAGCCTGGCCGTCGCATTTTGAGGGCAGAATCACACCCCCGTATCCATCACATCATCCAACCCTTCGGTCGGGTCAAATGGCTCGATGCGCCACCACGCGACATTGATCACATCGTCGCGGTCCAGGCCGCTTTCGTCTTCCAGCGCGCACACCTTTTCCTCGATCTCTTCCAGCAGTCGCATCCACAGCATGATCTGCTCACGCGGCTCCATGTCCGTCACCGTCACGATATCCCCGTACAGCGATACTGTCGGCATTTCCATCGCCATCTCGCCGCCCGGTTCCCACGACGCCGATATTTCCGCGATGGCCGAGACCCTCCGCTGCTGCTGCTTGCCCATTGCCCCTACCTCGCCGCCTACCTGTCGTCCTTTTTTTCGCCTGCTCATATCAACCGGGCCACCGATAGCACGATATTAAACACCCCGATCACGATGCCGAACCACCCGAAGCGGCGGCTCTGCTGGGGCCAGCCCGGTGACTGCCGCCCGCCGATCATGTCCAATCGAATTCCCGTCCGGCCATTGATCCGCCAGCTCAGTTCCGGGTTGATCACACCGATCATCCCCCAGATCACCAGCCCAATCCCTGCCACCAGGAAAAACAGATCGATTGCCATGATGCCGCCTGCCGGCTGCGTCGCCCATCTCACTAAAAAGGCCCGCCGCGCGGCGGGCTGGTGCGTTTTCTAGCATACAGAACTTCGCGCGCCCCTGTCAATAGGACTGGGTCCACGGGGCGTGCAAAACCTGACAGCGCGTTTTCCGGGAAACACCGGCCTCACCCCAAACCTCGCCGCTCCCTGCGGGTTCGGCTCGGTTTTGCCCCTCTCCAAAAAAAGTTTTGGAGAGGGGCGGCGCGGCCCGTTCCTGGCCGTGCGGGGTGAGGCCAGATCGCCCG
>DAOUFU010000111.1:0-4392 GCA_034429275.1 Anaerolineae bacterium
CGTGCGTCGTTGAAGACCGCGCGGCAGGGTCATGGGAAACCGCTAACGACGGCCCAGTTGTGCTGCACTGGTTCAATACGTCCCTGGCCGGGGATACGCTCCAGGCTGATGTTCTGCGAGCGTATGCATTATTGAGCGAACATGTTCTGCGCGTGCCGCCGCTTGAGGTCGCCATCTACGATCCGACGACGGAATTGTGCAAGACGGTTGAACAACCGGATGGTTCGGTGCGTTTGGTGGTGATCTCGGCGCAAGATGAACGCGAGTACCCATGCTCGGTGCAGGCCTACCGATCGCTGTATGAGTCCAAGGGGATCATGTTTTTCCAGCGCAAACAGTATGGGTATGTGCCGCTGCAGAATTCGCTGGTGACGATGCTGGTGCGACAGGCCGTTGCTCCGCTCTGGCGCGGCAAAGCGGTCCCGGCATGGTTTGAGGTGGGTCTGGCAGGGTTGTATCATCTTCAAGCCGACACTCCCGCGCTCCAGGTTGCACGTGCAGCGGGCCGGACCGAGTCGTTGATCCCGCTTGAGGGGTTGATGTTCGATCCGCCTGATGACTGGCCTGAGATGAAGCGCGAATTGTGGGAAGCGCAGAGCTACCTGTTGGTGTTGTACCTGGCGGATAGATGGGGTGCTGATGCACCTTTTGAGCTGGCAGAGCGCCTGACCAACGAAACCGGCGACTTTGAGACTATTTTCACTTCGGTTACGGGACAAAGTGTGCGCCTGTTCTGGGTGGAATGGCAGCGATGGCTGTTTGCCGGTGTGGCAGAAGATGCCACGCGGTGGACGCCCTACCTGGAGACTACGCCGACTCCTACGCCGACCGCAACGGCGACGGTCATCGTGCCTACAGCCACCTTCACGGTGGTGCCCAGCTATACCCCTTCGCGCGAGTTTGCGGGGACGACAGAAGCGACTTCCGGGCCGGGCGAGGTTGTGACTCCTACCCCCCGGTAAACATCATGACGGCAGTCTGTGCAGTCTGCCGGAGGACTTTGTGCCAGAAGAATCACTCTTTGACATCACTTTTTCTGACCTGGAACAACGCATAACCAGTTGGGGGCAGCCGGCTTACCGTGCTCGACAGGTGTGGGAATGGCTATACGCCCACAAGGTAACCGAGTTTGCCGCCATGACGAATATTCCGCAGATGCTGCGCGATCGGCTGGCCGAGACCTTTCGGTTGGGCCGGTTGGAGCCTGTCGCCATGATCGAATCGACCGATGGGCATACGGTCAAGCGTCTGTGGCGATTGCCGGATGGCCAGGTGATCGAAGGCGTTTTGATGGAATACGATGGGGTGCGGCGCACAGCGTGCATCAGCACCCAGGCGGGCTGCGCGATGGGCTGCGTGTTCTGTGCTACCGGGCAGATGGGGTTTGCGCGCCACCTGACCAGCGGCGAGATTGTTGAGCAGGCGCTGTGGTTTGCGCGCCAGTTGGAAGCTGAAGGTGAGCGCCTGAGCAACGTGGTTCTGATGGGGATGGGTGAACCGCTCCACAACTACGACGCGACCCTAGAGGCCATTGCCCGGCTGAATGACCCGCGCGGCCTGAACATCGGTCAGCGGCATATCACGATGAGCACGGTGGGGTTGGTCCCTGCTATCCGGCGGTTTGCCGATGAAGGGCTTCAGGTCAAGCTGGCGATCAGCCTGCACGCAGCGACCGACGAAGAGCGCAGCAAGCTGCTGCCGGTCAACCGACGCTGGCCGCTGGCTGAACTGCTCGATGCGATCCGCTACTACAGCGAACGAACCGGTCGGCGTGTGACCTTTGAGTGGGCATTGATCGCCGGTGAGAATGATACGGAGGAACAGGCGCGCCGCCTGGGCGAACTGCTGCGCGGCCTGTTGTGCCATGTCAACCTGATCCCGCTTAACCCTACCGAAGGTTATACCGGGCAGCCCTCGAACACTGCGCAGGTGACACGGTTCAGCACTGTGCTGCTTGAGTATGGGGTGAGCAGTACCGTGCGTGTTCGGCGCGGCATCGACATCCAGGCCGGGTGCGGACAGCTCAAAGCTGCTGTTGTAAAATCGGAGAAGGAAAAACGTGAGTGAATCCCGTGAGGGATGGACGATGCGAGTGAGTGTGCGTTTTTTTGCAGGGCTTCGCGATCTGGCGGGTACCCGCCAGGCTGAGTTTGAACTTCCTGAGGGGGCCACGCTTGGTCACCTTCTGCCACAGGTAATTGAACGTTTTCCTGCGCTCGAAGGACAGCAGGCCGCCTGGCATTATGCGGTCAACCTGGAGCATGTGGAACACGATGTTGCCCTGGCTCATGGCGACCAGGTGACCATTTTCCCTTATATCGCCGGAGGATAGGAGCAGAATCATCACGATGAATGCTGAGCAGCGTCAACGCCTCGACCGCTTTCGCCGCGAACGTCAGCGACAAAATGAGCGTATTCTGGCGAGCGAGCACCTTGGAATCAGGCGCTTTTTCAACCTGGATGAGGCCGCGTATCGCCGGGGCGCATTGGACGAACGCACCAAAGAACTGCTGGGATTGGTGGCGTCGCTGGTACTGCGGTGCAACGATTGTGTGGACTATCACCTGATTCAGTGCACCGACTTGGGGCTGAGCGAAGACGAGATCGTCGAGGC
The DNA here is from genome assembly GCA_034429275.1 of Anaerolineae bacterium. Classification (GTDB taxonomy): domain Bacteria; phylum Chloroflexota; class Anaerolineae; order Aggregatilineales; family Aggregatilineaceae; genus DAOUFU01. The sequence continues at coordinate 2,615 of DAOUFU010000111.1, forward strand.
GCTCAACGTGGGCCTGGTTGTCGGCGGCTCCATCGTGATCCCTCACCTGCGCCACGCATTTGATACGCTCGATGTGCTGCTGGACGAGCGAGTTTCTGGCTCAACAGGTGGTACTGAGCCGTAGTCTGCTTCAGTCTGCCGGGACCCAAAAACCGAAGGTGCTCCCCTGCTGCGGCACACTATCAAAATAGACGCTGCCGTTGTGGTCTTCGATGGCGGTCTTGACGATCCAGAGGCCGAGACCCGTACCGGGTACATCGGGTGAGTCTTCATAGTGGGCGCGGTAGAAAGGAGTGAACAGGTCCTCTTGAAGGTCGGTGGGAATACCGATACCAGTATCCTGAACTTCGACCGCCACACACGGTTTTCCGCCGTAATCCTTGAGATAGGCGCGAATGGTGATCTCGCCAAGCGGAGGGGTGAATTTGACCGCATTCTGGATGAGATTGGCGAGTGCGTGGGTCAACTGAACCGGATCGCCGAGGGTGACGGGTAAGCCCGGCTCGATGGTCAGGGTAAGCGTCTGCTGCCGGGCGACAATATCGGCATTCTGTGAGTCAACCGCGCGCTGGATGATGTCGGGCCAGACGACAGGCTCAGCTTTCCGGTGCTGCTCTTCAATGCGCTTCAGCGACAGTAGCTTGCGAATCATGTCTTCGAGGTCGAGCACAGCCCGGCCTGCCACTTCAATTGATTGAAGCTGCTCGGAAGCAGGTGAGGGAAGACTGTTCGCCAGGGTGTTGAGCGCATTGCTGAGCCGGGTGAGCGGTCCCCGCAGATCGTGGGAAGCCATGTTGATCATGCGCGACTTGATTCGTTCGAGGGCATGAAGGTCTTTGAACAGGCGCGCCTGTTCCAACATGATGGCCACCTGGTCGGCCAGGGCTTCGCAGATGGTGATTTGCTCACGGCGGAAGATATGTTTCTGGCTGTGATTGCACAGCAGCACAAAACCACGAATCTGATCACCGGCACGCAAAGGGATTACTACTACCCACTGCGCACGCGCCAGCAGCGGCACATTCGGAAAGGCCTCGGCCAGGTCTTCACGAGGCAGGATCAGACTTGTTCCTTCTTGAAGAGCAGCCTGGATAGATGGACTGCTGACATCCACAATAGTGCGCGGCGAAAAATGGGTCGCGATGGGCGCTTCATCGGACTGCTGCACGCTGGCTTCGACGATGCCGTTTCGGGTATCGGTCGCGTAGCGACAGACGATTACCCCGGTGACATTGGCAATATCGGCCATTTCGTGGGCTAACCGCATCAGCATTTCGTCCAGCTTGAGATCGCTCAATATAGCACGCCCGGCTTGTTGCAAGAGCTGCAGTTCGTTGTTGCGGTGCTGAAGCTTTCCATACAACTCGGCGTTCTCAATGGCGAAAGCGGCCTGCTGGGCGATTGTTTTTAGAACGGGCAGCAATTCCTCTGCGTTTTCATACGCGTTGGGTTGGGTCGATATAAGCAAGAAGAGACCGATCGTCGACTCCCCATGAGCGATAATCGGCACCCCCATCCATGTGCGCATCCAGGAGAGATCGAGTCCTGGTACAAGATCAAAGTCTATTCCAGCCTGCTCATGAAAGGCAAGAGGCTCACGGGTAGTGAGCAGGGCAAACGCATCAAACCTGAGTAAGTAGTTCGAAAAGGAAGCCAGTGTCGAGCGCAGCCTTGAAGCGTTTGCGTTTCAGGCTGAGCTTGGCCGGATGGCGTCGGAGCAGGTTTAGTACCATTCTGCGCAGAATGGCAAAATTCTCGGCCCCATCACCGACCCGTAA
>DAOUFU010000112.1:0-1620 GCA_034429275.1 Anaerolineae bacterium
AAGCAAGCGTAAGCGAGCAGGACATGTTCAGTGAGCAGGGGGAGGCTGGCGGCCAAAAAATCTCCCTTCTCGATCCCCATCTCCAATAATTTCATGGCCAGTGCGGTGGTAGCCGTATCGAATTCAGCCCAATTGAGCTGAACGCGGGTTTCGGCGTTGATAATGGCGGTTTCTGCGGGCTTGCGGTTCGCCCAATAGGTCAGGCTGTCGTGCACGCGATGACGGCCGGCAAAATGCCTTTCATAGTCTTCGATGGTGCACTGGGGAATGCCCCGGTGTGTGGGAAAGTCCATCTGGGGTGTGTCCCTCCGAAGTCACTCTTGTCCAAATTAGCGAATGATGCGTGAGGCGGCGGCTCTGGTAGGTTGAGTGAGGTTTCGCCCGAAGCCCAATCAGCCAGTCAGGAGGCCACCGCCATGAATCAAGTATGCAGTATTTTCTCCCGGGTCTTGAAGTTCGTCCCGCGCCTGGAGTTCGAGGCGGCCGTCCGCCAGCATCACGCCGAGCGCCACGCCCGGGGCTTCCGGTGCTGGACACAGCTGGTCGCCATGCTGTTTTGCCACTTGGGACGCGCCCAGTCGCCGCGTGAAACCGTGGGCGGCCTGGCATCTTGCTAGGGCAAACTGCTGCATCTCGGCGTGGCCGCGGTGCCGAAGCGCTCGACGCTGGCCTATGCCAATGAGCACTAGCCGTGGGAGCTGTTTCAATCGGTTTTCCACACGCTCTATGAGCGTTGTGCCTCGGACGCGGCTAAGCGTTTTAAACGCAAGTTCCGCTTCAAGCACAAGCTGCTCAGTCTGGACGCGACCATGATTCCGCTGTGTCTGAGCGTTTACGACTGGGCGTTGTACCGCCGCAGCAAGGGAGCGGTGAAGCTGCACCTGGTGCTGGATCATGAGGGCTACCTGCCGCAGTTCGCGGTGGTGACGGCGGGCAAGACCCCGGAAATCCAGGTGGCCCGCGGGCAGCGATTTGAGCCGGGTACGATGTAGGTGTTCGATCGTGGCTACACGGATGTGAGCTGGTGGCTGGAACTGTCATGGCAGAAGATCTTGTTGGTGACGCGGTTGAAAGACGTCGCCAGCTACGGCATCGTCGAGCAGCGCGAGACCGACAGGAGGAAATCGATCCTGCGCGACGAGGTGATTCTGCTGACCAGGACGCAGGAGGCCGGGCCGGTGGCGCTGGTGCGCCGCATCGAGGTTTGGGTGGAGGAGGAGCAGGAAACGATGATGTTCCTCACCAACCACCTGAAGCCGCCCGCCTCAACCATCGTCGCGGTGTACCAGGACCGGTGGCAGATAGAACAGCTCTTCCCGGCACTGAAACAGTCGCTGCGGATCAAGACGTTTGTGGGCCCCAGCGTCAATGCGGTGGAGATCCAGATTTGGACAGCACTGATCGCCATGCTGCTGGTGAAGTACCTGCAACAGTGCAGCAGCTTCAACTGGAGCCTGTCGAACCTGGTGGCGCTGCTGCGGCAACAACTGTCTGTTTATAGAGACTTGATGGCTTGGCTGGATCAGCCGTTTGAACCCACGCCAGAGTTGCTGCCGGCCGAGCAGTTGACGCTGGAGTTGGGATGAGTTGGACAGCATATCACTCATCACGAGGGAACCT
>DAOUFU010000113.1:0-13587 GCA_034429275.1 Anaerolineae bacterium
CCCGGTCAACGGCGAACTGATGGAGATCATGGATCTGCCCATTCAGACTGGTGACCGAGTGTACTGGTCGCCGGATGGCAGCAAGCTGCTCTATTTCACCGAACCGGTGGCCGGACCGGATAATATGTTGATGAGCGGACTTTATCTGCTCAATCTCAAAGTGGGAATTAGCCTGCGGTTGTTCAATATCCCTTCGCTCAGCCCGCGCGGTATCCCAAACCATGTACCGGTATGGTCACCGGACAGCTCCCAATTCGCCATCGCTTTGCCTACGGAATATGATGTTGATATTTTCGTGGTAGCGGGAGATGGTTCAACCTTTTATAACGCGACCTCTCACGGGGCGTTCGATCTATGGCCTGCGTGGTCACCGGACGGACGGCGTTTGGCATTCGTTTCCGATCGACAGGATTGCCCTACATGGCGACCTGGGGAGCCGGGGTCGTGTTCTTTCATCCAACCTACAGCAGACCCAAACGAGTCTTTGGTAGCTCCACCGTCTGCTGTAGAAAACCAGGCGGCAGGACTTCCTCAGGCTGGACACCTGTTTGTCATGGACGTGACGTCTGGGCGTGTCGATCAAGTATCGGACATTCGGCTAGATGGTCCGCCCACCTGGGTAAGCAACTTGCAGGTCGGTTTTACTACCGGGCTTTCCAACCCGCTCGCTGCCGAATCGGAAATCTGGCTGGTTGATGTGCAGGCCGGGACAGCACGAAAGATTTCGGGTGAGGATTCTTCGTTGAATCTGGGAGTTGCCTGGTCACCGGGTGGGGCGCAGGCGTTATACCATCGGGTCACCGATCCCAGTGCCCTGGTATTGAGAAGCAGAACCGGCGAGATCGTCAAAGAAGAGGATCGATACCTGTTCGCACGGTATGGATTCAAGGCTGCATGGTCACCCGGTGGTGAATGGGTGGCGTTTGGCGGGCATAATAACCAGTGCCCGTATGGGGTGGTCGTTGCGCGCAATACGTTGGATATTTTCTTCGTGGCGACGACCCCGCGTGCCTGCGATCCGAAGTATTCGCCAGACGGCCTGTGGCTGGCATACGCCGGGATTCAGACACGTGCCGGTGCGGCAGATGGTCGTCTTGATCTTTATATCGCTAATGCGAATGGGTATCAGCAGCGCAATGTGACAGGCCAGCTCCGGGGCGAAATCTCGCTGCTTGGCTGGGTCGGTCCAGCATCATAGGAACGCAAGATTAGTATTAGTCGAACAGGAGAGAATACACGTGGCGATTCGAACGGCCCTTGTTACCGACAGTACCTGTAATCTCCATCCCGCATTGGTTGCCGAAAAACGCATTCATGTGGCTCCGTTGTATATCGTGTGGGGCGAGCACTCCTACAAAGACGGCGTTGATATCACTGAGCCGGAACTCTATCGGCGGCTAGCTACCGCCCCGGAAATCCCGACCACCTCTCAAGCCTCTGTGCAGGATTTTGTCGATTTGTTCGAACGAGTGCGCCAGGCGGATAACGCCGACGAGATCGTGTGTGGGGTGATTTCTGGCTCGTTGAGTGGAACTTATGCTTCGGCAATCCAGGCGAAAGAGCTGGTCGATTTCCCTGTGCACGTCGTTGATACGCGGCAGGTCTCGTGGGCGTTGGGCTTCTGTATGCTAGATGCGGCTGCCGCGCGAGATGCGGGGGCCAGCTCTGCGGAAATCGTTGCGCGTTTGCAGAAGTCAGCAGAGCAATCTTTGCTGCTGTTTACCATTGAAAGTCTCGACTTTCTGCATCGCGGCGGGCGTATCGGCAATGCAGCACGCTTGTTGGGCACAGCGTTGAGCATCAAGCCGTTGTTAGAACTCAAGAATGGGGTTATCGAACCGGTGGATAAAGTGCGCACCCGAAAGCGTGCGGTCAATCACATGATCAAAGTGATCCAGGATCGGACGAATGGGCGCGCAATCAAACGGCTGGCCGTGATTCACGGCGATGTCGAACCCGACGCGCGGATGCTGCTTGACCAGGCGCGGGATTCTCTTACGCCTGGCGAGGCATATGTCTCTTATGTGGGCGCAGTGCTGGCAGTGCATACCGGGCCGGGAGCCTTGGGCATCGTCGTCCAGTGGGAAAATTAGCTCCTGAATGGGCACGCATTATCCCACAGGTTGCTGTGCGAAAAGTGGGATAATGTGGGAAATGCTAGAGTCAGGGATGGAATAGCTGCCTTTCTGGGCTGTGAACGTTATTTGGGGGCCAGATTCCGCAAATATCCCACATATCCCACATGGGTATGTGGGATATTTTGTTGGATAATGTGTGATAATGATTAGCTGGGAAAAGCCTTTATCAGGCTGTGTGAAGCTGTACCGCTTCCACCTTGAGCAGTTCCAGCACATTGATCAGGGCTTCCTGCCAGCGCTTGTCGTCGGGTGTTCCGTGGGAGATCCAGACGGCGGTTCGGCTGACGCGAACGTTGTGCCCCAGGTAACGCTGTAATGCCTGGCGGTCTGTATTAGCCAGATAGGGCAGGCGGATGCTGACCTGCCCGTTTTCGCTGGCGACAGCCGTCGCATGCGCGGCCTGGGCTAACAGCTTGACGCGCATCTGGAAGATCAGGCCCTCAATAGCGGCAGGCAGGTGTCCGAACCGATCGGAAAGTTCGGTTTGCAGGTCATCCAGCGCGGCCAAATTATCCAACTCTGCCAAACGGCGATAAAGCTGGATGCGCAGCGTTGGGTCCTCGATGAAATCCGTTGGGATATATGCCGGGAGCGGCAGGTCGATAGTCAGGGTGGGGGCGGCAATGGCAAAACGCGGCGGGTCACCCTTGCCACGCAAATGATTGACCGCCTGGGTCAGAAGTTGAGTATAAAGATGGAATCCCACCGCAGCAATGTGCCCGCTCTGGCGCGTGCCCAGCAGATCACCCGCACCGCGAATCTCCAGATCGCGCATGGCGATAGACAACCCGGCCCCCAACGACGTTTGTTCACCGATGGTGTCCAGACGCGCGTGGGCATCGGGGGTCAGACGATTCGAGCGGGGATGGAAGAAATAGGCGTATGCCTGGTTTGCACCGCGCCCCACGCGCCCACGTAACTGGTATAGCTGCGCCAATCCAAACCAGTCGGCACGATCGACGATCAGGGTGTTGGCATTGGGGATGTCCAGGCCGCTTTCGATGATCGTCGTACACAGCAAGACATCGTAATCGCCCCGCGCGAAGGCCGTCATTACTTCTTCCAGCTGGCTGTCGTCCATCTGACCGTGTCCAACAATGATCGATGCTTCGGGTACCAATTGCCGAAGACGCGCGGCGACTGTATCGATAGTCTGTACCCGATTGTGGACGAAAAAAACCTGGCCACCACGATCGATCTCGCGCAGAATGGCCTGACGGATCAGTTTGTCGCTGCGGATGCCAACATGAGACACAACGGGCAGCCGCTCTTCTGGCGGGGTCTGGATCATGCTAATGTCGCGAATACCGGTCAGACCCATATACAACGTGCGCGGGATCGGCGTGGCAGTCAGTGTGAGCACATCGACTTCGGTTCGCAGGCGTTTCAGTTGTTCCTTGTGAGTGACACCAAAGCGCTGCTCTTCATCGATGATCAGCAACCCCAAGTCTTTGAACAATACATCCGCCTGTAGCAGACGATGAGTACCGATGAGGATATCAATCTGGCCGCTGCTCAACTCATACAGGATTCGTCGCTGTTCGTTCGGAGTGCGGAAGCGGGACAGCATCTCAACCTTGACGGGAAAAGGCAGCAGACGTTGGGAAAAGGTGTTGAAATGCTGTTGAGCGAGCACAGTGGTAGGGACGAGGATGGCGACCTGTTTGCCACCCATCACCGCCTTGAATGCCGCGCGCAGTGCCACTTCGGTCTTGCCATATCCTACATCGCCACAAATCAGGCGGTCCATCGGCTGGGGACGTTCCATATCCGCTTTGACTTCGCGCAGTGCCCGCAGTTGATCTTCTGTCTCGATGTATGGAAACGAGGCTTCCAGTTCGTGCTGCCAGGGAGTATCCGGACCAAACGCATGTCCCCGAACTTCCGCACGGGCAGCATAGAGTTCGAGCAGCTCACGGGCTACGTCTTCCACCGCGCGCCGCGTTGCTTCCTTGGTGCGAACCCACTCTTGCGATCCCAGCCGGTTGAGCTGCGGCGGACGATCATCGGCACCGACGTAGCGCGAAATACGATCCGCCTGGTGAATGGGAACATAGAGCAGGTCGCTACCAGCATACTCGATGGTGAGATATTCGCGCTCGGTGTTGTCGATCTGGCGCTTCTGCAGCCCGGCGAACCGCCCGATACCATATTCGACATGGACCACGTAATCGCCAGCATTCAGGTCTGCGAAGTTCGACTCTGGGGGCAGGGCGCGCGGCTGCTGACGGCGGCGCGGCTCCGGGCGTTTCCACCCGAAGATTTCCGCATCGCTGAGCACGTGCAGCATTCCAAATCGACTCTGCAAAATCCAACCCTCAGCCAGCGATCCTTCGACAAAAGTCAGGTCACCGATCATCTCCATTGAAGGAATGCAGCTCAGGGGGGTGATCAGGTGGTCTCGCTCACTCCACAGTTCCGCCAGGCGCTGCGCCTGTTGAGTGATCAGTACGGCGCGCTCCCCCTGATCATGGATCCGGTCGAGGGAGTCCATAACCAGGCGAAGCTGCCCCCCATGTCGCGGGCCGGGAGAAAACAGCGCTCCAATGGTTTGCGAGAAGCGGCTCTCTTCTTCTGGATCGTTTCCCAGATGTAAGACTGCTCTGGTCGAAAGCTCGTCTTGCAGTTCATCCCATGTCAGATAGGGGATAGGTGTGTTAGGCGGGAGATGCCCTGCAGCCAGCTTTTCGTCGCGTACAGTAAGCGCTTGCTCTTCTAATTCGGCCATACTGTCTCGCAATGCGCCCAGGTCATCCACGACAATCAGGGCATCGTCGGGCAGGTAGCTCAGCAGGCTCGCGGGATGACTGTAGAGGTGCGGCAGGTAAAACTCCAGGGCAGGGAAGGGGACCCCATTGGCAAGCTGTTCCTGGTCGGGCAGGGTGGTCGTCACATCCTGCTCGATGGTCGGCTGCGCGGTGAACCAATCCTTCAGACGTTCCGCGACAGCGGGAGCAAGGCGAGGCAGGGCTTCGCGCGCGGGATTGATAGTCACCTGATCCAGGGTAACTGCGGAGCGCTGCGACGCCGGATCGAAGTTGCGAAGACTCTCGATTTCATCTCCGAAGAATTCGATGCGAACTGGAGCTGCTGCCGCAGCCGGAAAGACATCGAGAATACCGCCGCGACGACTGAAGGTTCCCGGTTCGACAACTATCGACGCGGGAGAGTAGCCGATCTGAAGCCAGTTGTGCACAAGGGTTTGTGGATCGGCCATCTGACCGCGCTTGAATATGCGGGTGTTTGCCCGAAATTCCCTTACCGGCATGGTTTTTTGCATCAAGGCATATGCAGAAGCAATCACTACCGGGGGCGATTCTTCCGCGGTCGCGTGTTGGCCGACCGGTTTGACCAGCGATGCCAGGGTTTGCAGCCGGCTGTGAATGGTGCGGGGAGTCCAGGCTGCGCGCTCGTAAAACATCACGGTGGGTTCGGCAAAACGCTCGATCCGCAGTCGATCGGACCACACGGGGAGCTGTTCGGTGATGTCGTGGGCACGGTCAACACGCCCGCTCAAGAACAGAATCGGGCGATGGAGATCGTATGCCAGGGCTGCCAGAACATAGGCGCGCGCAGCGCGCGGTACATGCTGAGCCGGAAGCGTCTCGCCTGCCTGAACAGCCCTCAGCAGATGCTGATAGGCTGCGACTGAGCGCAGTTCATCCAACAGACCAAAAAGATGCATATGGAGTCAGTTCCTGGTCGGGTCTATTGATCGGGCTGGGGTGGTTCCGCCGATGGTGGAGCCTGTGGGTTGAGCGGAGCCGGCGGGGCTTGGGCAGCGATTTCACGCGCACGTACTTCATCTGCCGTACCGTTAAAACGGTTCATGGCGGCCTCAATACCCTCGGCCAACCAGAGTTCGATCGCGCGGAGCACGCGATCAATGGTTTCGGCGATTAGCGGTTGCTCTTGGCGGCTAAAGGGCTGGAGCACGTAGTCAGCCGGGTCCATACGGTCGGGTGGTCGCCCGATCCCGAAGCGGATACGGGGAAAGTCCTGGGTACCCAGCCGCTGAATGATATCACGCATTCCGCGATGGCCGCCGGAGCCACCTTTGGCTCGGATGCGCACTGTGCCAGGTGGAATGTCGAGATCGTCGAATACCACCAGAATCCGCTGGGGGGGAATCTTGTAGAAAGCTGCCAAACCTTGTACGGATCCCCCGCTCAGATTCATGAAGGTTTGAGGCTTGACCACCACTACCGGGCAGTGTGCAATGGTTCCCACTGCAATCTTGGCTTTGGACAGCTTGTGCCGCTCGACTGAAAGATGATGGGCAGCGATGAGCGCGTCCATACACATGAACCCGACATTATGCCGGGTGTTCTGATATTCCGGGCCGGGATTGCCCAACCCTACGATCATATATCTGTCAGTCATCAATTTGCCCCAGCCGCGCTATGCCAGCCATTATTTGGGATCGAACTCGTCTTGGTTCTGCCAAAGCATGTTCCGCGTGATGGGATGCAGCCGCCCACGCAGCAGGAGATAGATGAACATGAGGCCAAACAGGCCTAGTGTCAGATAGACCCCTGAACAGAATGCGCGCCAGATGCGTCCGGTGTTAATACGCGTTCGGGTACTGTCACCCTGGGGGCTTATTAACGCGGCAGACTCGCCCGCCTGCTCAACTGGACCGGTCAAACCTGTGAGGCCGGTTTCGGGAGCGTTGCTCGGCGGCTGTACGATGGGCGAGGTGGGCGAGGGGCCAGGAGTCGGCACCCCCGGAACACCCGGGTTGCTTCCGGCAGGCAATGGGGTAGGTGCACTGTTAATCACCCGGAGATTGGATACGATGAACTCACCGATCCGTCCATCCGAGAGGAATACTCGCAGCCGGAGCTGATAGACGCCATCTGGCACAACGATCGTATTCCATGCGCCCAGGATGCCATCCTGGACCTGCTGCTGGACACGCGGCTGCACGAGCAGCCACTGTGCCGCAGGATCACCCATATCGTCGTATTCCAGCGTATAGCTCTCGAAGGCAGTGGGATGACCAGCGCTGCCGCGAATCTGAACCTGGCCGAACAGCTGCTCTTGGTTGGCCGGTTCAGTGATGATCGCGACCGGCTCATCGGGCTGCTGAGCATAGATCGATACTGCTGGTGACCAGAGCCAAACTATCAGCAGCGGGATCAGCAGAGATGCCTGAAAAAAATGCTGAGATCGCAGCATGGTAAGGGAGATTCCCTCAATAGATCAACGCATAATGACACGGGTGACAATCGGTTGAGTTTAACAACCGACCGGTGATCGTGCAAATGTAGTGCGCGCAGAGTGTGATGCTGCTGTCGGCAAAATGATGGGGCATGTTAGCTGGCGAAAACCAGCGAACAGAATTCATTGACAAACTGATCTGAGCTATGCCATAATCTTCTCAATGACTAGGCTGTATGCTGGCTGGTCATCCCCTTCATAGCCATCTCAAAACGAAGGAGGTGGTGTCGATGCACGATTGTAGTACCACGCGCGGCGCTGTGACACCCCTCCTTCAGTTGAAGTAGTCGGTGTCACAGCGCCCAAGGACCTCGAAGTCCTCGCCATTTGGCGGGGACTTCGCCTTTTCTGGCCTTAGTTGATGTCTCTAGAGTGTGACACTTGGCATATCTTTTAAATTCAATAGGCCCAAATTGGCACAAACTCCCAAATTGACTTTGTGACTTATTGGCACTTCGCGGTAAAATGCCGCCTGTTGTCTAAGTTATCCCCGACGTCGCGCGCGCGGGGGGATTTCGATGTGCCCGGTCTATTGAGCCACTAGCGACAGCATAGATCGACTTCGGTTTTCTGCCCGGTAGGAGGGGTTTCTGTACATGTTTGAAATGGAGAACGTCAAGACTTACGAAGAGGTGATGGTTTTCATCGTCCTCGGCATCGCATTCTTGGCCCTGGCCTATGCGTTGTGGTTGCGTAACTACATCATGGCTTCGGACAAGGGCAACAAGGAAATGCAGCGCATCTGGGGTTTCATCCGCGATGGCGCGAACGCCTATTTGCGCACGCAGATGCGGACCATCGCGATCTTGATCGTGTTGCTGACGGTAGCCATGTTCCTGAGCGTGTTTGTGGTGGAACCGACTCCGGAGGCGAATGAGTATTTCAACCAGGACACAGACCGGGCGCGCCTGGTGATTGCGCTGGCGCGAGCGCTCGCGTTTGTGATGGGGTCGTCGTTCTCGGCGATGGTTGGTTTCTTCGGTATGAACATGGCTGTGCAGGGTAATGTGCGTGTGGCTGCTGCTGCAGAGCGCGGTGGCTACCAGGAAGCCCTGAAAATTGCCTATCGTTCGGGCACCATCACCGGTATGCTGACTGATGGTCTGGGTCTCTTCGGTGGAACGATGATCTTCATCATCTTCGGCAAGGCTTCGCCAGATGTGCTGCTGGGCTTTGGCTTCGGTGGTACGCTGCTGGCGCTGTTTATGCGCGTGGGTGGTGGTATCTACACTAAAGCGGCTGATGTCGGTGCGGACCTTGTAGGCAAGGTGGAAGCCGGCATGGAAGAAGACGACCCGCGTAACGCTGCTGTGATCGCCGACCTGGTGGGTGACAACGTGGGCGACTGCGCAGGTATGGCGGCGGACATTTTCGAATCCTACGAAGTCACCATTGTTTCCAGCCTGATCCTTGGCCTGGCACTGACCTCGATCAATGGCGAACTGTACTGGATTGTGCTGCCGCTGCTTGTTCGCGGCGTCGGCGTGATCAGCTCGATTGTAGGTACCTATGCGGTCTCGCTCTGGAAAGTGGACGACGCTGAAGAAGCGATGTTCAAGAGCTACGAGATTTCGAGCGGTATCACGATCATCTCGACCTTCCTGCTGGCATGGCTGTATGCTGGTCAGCTTTCACTGGCAACCCTGGTCGCAGTTGGTGTAGCTTTGGCGGTGTCGTTCAACCCGCTGACGTCGTATGCAACCAGCGCCAAAAGTCCGCGTGTCCGGACGATCTCGGCGGCATCCCGGTTTGGTCCTGCAACGATCATCCTTGAAGGTCTGTCGCTGGGGTACCTGTCCAGCGTTTGGGCACTCTTCGTGATTGTGGCCAGCCTCACCTCGTCCATCCTGGTTTACAGCGTAGAGTTCCCCTCGGAATACAAAGCTCCGGTTGTGATCGGAGGCGCTGCGCTTTCTGTTTTTGCCATCTGGCGTGGTCGGCAGAAAGGACACCTGGTAGAAGGCTTCTTCCAGGCTCTGTGGCTCATGGTGGCGGCTCTGTTCCTGATCAGTATGCACGAAGTCCCGGATGTACACCGCTATCAGTACATCCTGTTTGGTGTCACGCTGATCGGTGTGGGAATGCTTTCGCACACGGGCAACAATGTGAGTATGGATACCTTCGGCCCGATTTCCGACAATGCGAATGGCATTGGTGAGCTTTCGGGCATGAGCGGAAAGGCTCGCCAGATCATGGCAGACCTGGATGCTGCGGGTAACACGACCAAGGCGATCACCAAGGGCGTGGCAATCGGCTCGGCGGTGATTGCGGCGGTGTCGCTGTTCGGCAGCTTCTTTGCCGATATCCAGCGCGTCAAGCCCGATTTCGAGGAAATCGTGAACCTGGCTGACCCGGTGGTGTTTGTGGGTTTGCTGATCGGTGGTTCGCTCCCGCTGCTGTTCAGCGGCCTGCTGATCAAAGCCGTTAGCCGTGCGGCGGGCCTGATTATGGCAGAAGTGCGCCGTCAGCTGCGTGATGAGAAGATTGCGAAGGGCGAAAAGACCCCCGACTATGCGCAGGCTGTGACTATCTCGACACAGGCAGCGCAGATTGAGCTGGTTCCCTTGGGTTTGATCTCCATTCTGGCTCCGATTGCGGTCGGCTTGCTGCTGAAGGAAGAAGCGCTTGGTGGCTTCCTGGCGGGCGTCATCTTGACCGGCCAGCTGTTGGCGGTGTTCATGTCGAATGCTGGTGGAGCATGGGACAATGCCAAGAAGCACATTGAAGACGGTTACTTCGGCGGTAAGGGTAGCGAGAATCATAAGGCCAGCGTTGTTGGTGATACCGTCGGCGATCCGCTGAAGGATACGGCTGGTCCTGCGCTTAACCCCATGATCAAGGTGATGAACCTGGTGGCGCTGATTGTTGCCCCGCTGGTGGTGGAGTATGAAGGTTACAGCGCCGGCATCATCATCGGCATCGTGATCGCGATCAGCCTGATCCTGTGGGCTGTTCGCCGCAGCGACCGCGAAGAAGGTTCGCTGACCGAAGATGTCGCCGATCGCGTAACTTCGGATATGGTGGCCTCGGACTAACGCGCAAACTGCGTAAGGTTCGCGCACCATAGCTGACTGACTGTATAATAGGCGACTCACATCCCGGTGAGTCGCCTATTTATGTCTCAAGGCTTGCAGGGGGCAGCATGACAACAGCGTATGTGACCGATCTTCGGTTCGACCAGCACACGCAGGACGGCCATCCCGAACATGCCGGGCGGCTTCAGGTCATACGCCAGCAGCTAGCTGACGATGGTCTGGCAGCGCGAATGATGTTCTGCGAAGCCCGACCTGCCAGCGATGAGGATTTGCAGGCTGTGCATTCGCGCGCATACCTGGATCGGCTGGCGCGAGCCGCTGGGCGGGCGATGATGTTCGGCCCAGATACCTACGCTGTACCAGAATCGGTTGCCCTTGCTCGTTTGGCTGCGGGAGCAACGCTACCGGTGATGGATGCCGTGATAACGGGTGCTGCGCACAACGGCCTGGTGGCTGTGCGTCCTCCTGGACATCATGCAACGGAAAACGAAGCGATGGGGTTCTGTTTCCTTAATAACGTCGCCGTGGCTGCCCGCTATGCTCAACGAGTCCATCACGTTGAGCGGGTCGCCATTGTCGATTATGATGTGCACCACGGAAATGGTACCCACGACATTTTTTATGCGGATGGGTCTGTCTTTTATGTTTCTACTCACCAATCTCCCTGGTATCCGGGCACCGGGGCGATTCACGAGATCGGCGAGGGACCAGGACTCGGAGCAACGCTCAATATCCCGCTGCCCGCCGGGGTGGGCGACGTGGGGTACACCCAGATATTCGAACAGGTCATTCTGCCCCTCATCGCGCGCTTCGGCCCGGACCTGATCCTGGTCTCGGCAGGCTTTGATGCACACTGGGCCGATCCACTGGGGCGGATGTGCCTCACCCTGGCCGGATATGATCGATTGGGGCGGCTGCTTATCGACATGGCGGAAACGGTGTGCGGTGGACGGATTGTCTTCGTGCTCGAAGGCGGATATGACCTCAAAGTTTTGCGCCATGCGGTAGCCAATGTGGCGCGTGCCTTACTCGGCGACGAATTTCCGGGAGATGTCATCGGCCCATCGAATGGGCGGGAGCTTCCTGTTCGACGCATCATCGAGACGTTAGAACAATATCATAAGCTCCCTTAATACAGTATTTGGGCTGTCTTGCGCTTTTAGAACAGGCATAGCATAATGAAAATAAACCAATCAGGCGAACGAGCTAAATTGGGGTGCAGGCCAGAGAAGAAATGAGTGCATAATGGCTGAAACGATCACTCTGCGTGCGTATCTGAATGACATCGCTTCCCTGCTCGAAAGCGAGGCGGTCAACGAGGTCATCAGCCACTGCAAACATATTTTGCAACACCAGCCGCACAATGTAGAAACCTATCGACTCCTGGGCAAAGCGCTGCTGCAAAAAGGGCATTTTGATGGCTCCATAGAGCAGTTTAACGAAGCGGCAGATGTTTTTCGCCGGGTGTTGAGCGTGGATCCAACGGATTTTGTCTCGCACCTGGGCATGAGCGAAGTATACCAGGAAACCGGGCGGTTAGACCAGGCAATCTGGCACATGGAGCGCGCTTATGAACAACAGCCCGGAAATATGGCGCTGCAAGATGCTCTGCGGCAGTTGTATATTGCGCGGGATGGCGAGGCTCGTGCTCCTCAGAAAATTCAACTGACTCGTGCAGCGCTGGCTCGGCAGTATGCCAATGGGCGGCTCTATGACCAAGCGTTGATCGAGTTGCGCACCGCGATCGAGAAAGCGCCCGACCGGATTGATCTCGAACTCTTGTTGGCCGAAATTCTGTGGGATAGCCAGCATTTTGTGGAAGCGGGGGAGGCGGCAGGACGTGTTCTTGATAAGCTGCCAGACTGCTTACCTGCGCAGCGTATCCTCGCTCAACTCTGGCTGCATTACCAGCGCCCTGTCGAAGCTCAGCGGTATTTGCAGCGCGTCGAGGCGCTCGATCCGTACCTCGCGGCGCGTCTGCTGCGGCCCAATGAGTCGGTTCCTGACCCGGTTCGCTTGGAACGCCTCGATTACAGCGCTCAGATGGCCTCGTCGTTTTCTGGTGAAACTCCTGACTGGATTCAAGACCTGGGTGTGTTCGATGGCGGTGGTCTGACCATGAAAGCGGCAGTACAGCCGCCGGTTATGGCTTCGCCGCCTACATGGTCGCGTCCTGAGATTTCCGGCAGCGCTCCTCCATATGACGATCAGTCCGTGATGGTGGATTGGACTAGCGATCAGGCGCTGTCGGGACCTGGACCGGACATGTCTGAGATATTTTCCGACCTGACACAACAAGGCACTTCGAGTCAGAGTACGCCTGACCGGTGGGCAGCGCCGCCGGATATTCCGGCACAACCTTTCGCAGCATTCGCAGAAGCGGATGAAAGTGTCCCCGATTGGTTTGCGGACCTGGGCGTTTCGCAAGAGGCAGGGGTATCTGCGAGGGCGGCACATGAGGACGATGCGCTTGATTTTGAGGCGCTAATGGCCGATTCGTCGGGGGGGGCAGATCAAATGGACGATTGGTTGTCGCAAGGCGAATCGGATGACTTGTTTCCCAATATGGACGATCTGATCGGTGACACCGGCGACGTGCCAGTTTCTCCCGCCGAATCGCATCGTCCACTGTTTGACGAGACGACCTGGCTGCCTCCTCTGGAGGAAGCTGCTCCATCCGCGCAAGGGTTGGAGTCGGAAGTCACCGGAGAGCCATTCGATTCTCTGTTCGCGTCAGAGGGGCCAACTGGCTCTGCGGATGAAGAGCAACTGGGCGATGCTGCTGACTGGCTGTTCCTCGAAGAGCAGGTTTCTGGCGAGGTACAACCCGTCGCCGAGGTGAGCGACCTGAGCGGATTGTTTGACGCGCAGGAGCCGGGGGCAGCAGAAGAAGCGGACTTCGACGCGCTGTTTGGGTCGATGGAGCAGGCGGTCGAGAGTGTAAGCGAGCAGGCCGAGCAAGCCGTCGCCGAGGTGAGCGACCTGGGCGGACTGTTCGACGCGCAGGAGCCGGTGGCAGCGGAAGAAGCGGAATTCGACGCGCTGTTCGGGTCGATGGAGCAGGCGGTCGAGGATGTTGGTGAACGGGCCGAGCAAGCCGCTGCCGAGGTGAGCGACCTGGGTGGACTGTTCGACGCGCAGGAGCCAGTGGCAGCATGATCGGCTGAGCACGCGTCTGAACTCCTGTCACA